>NZ_JBYBKW010000051.1:0-334 GCF_057475285.1 Paenalcaligenes sp. DL 309 | reverse complement strand
TCTGAACCAGTGTAAGTTCAAACACTCATTCCTAAATTTACCATTCAGACTTTCCACAAATGCATTCTGCGTCGGCTTACCGGGTTGGATAAAATTGAGTTGCACTTGATGCATTTTGCTCCAAAAAAATAGGGCTTTACCGGTGTATTCTGGGCCGTTATCACAAACAATAGCTTCCGGTTTACCTCGTACTTCAATTAATTCCGATAAATAACGGGCGACTTGATGGCCTGAAATAGAAATGGAAACGAGCTGGCCCACCATTTCACGACTAAAATCATCCACGATATTTAAGACTCGAAAGCGGCGTCCTGTGGCCAACTGATCTGAAACA
>NZ_JBYBKW010000048.1:0-381 GCF_057475285.1 Paenalcaligenes sp. DL 309 | reverse complement strand
CACATCGGCCGTCCAATCTTGGCTCGCACCAGTCCCGGCGTTACCCGCCACGTCGGTGTAGCTGTTATCAGCCACCGTGATGCTCGGTACTGTGTCCGTGGCATCTTTGGTGAACGTCGCCGTCCACGTGGTGTCATCCACTTTCGTGAAGCCACTTAACGAACCACCTGCGGTCACCACGCTAGTCCCAACAAACCCCTCTACCGCTTCGCTAAAGCTAAAGGTCACACCCGCGGTTTCACCCACGGCAAGCACCGTGTCGTTATCGGTGGTGATGGTAAGCGTTGGGGCCAGCACATCGGCCGTCCAAGCTTGACTCGCACCGGTCCCGGCGTTACCCGCCACGTCGGTGTAGCTGTTATCAGCCACCGTGATGCTCGG
>NZ_JBYBKW010000035.1:0-1097 GCF_057475285.1 Paenalcaligenes sp. DL 309 | reverse complement strand
TTATTTCCTACTCTTTGGTCTGCAGCTGCTGAATCGCATTAGCGTGTTCCCGCTCTAACTCCTGTTTCAATTCTTCTTCCGTAGGTAAGTAAGGCAGGTACTTGGCGGAAAACAATTGCTTTTTATCGGCTAAGACCGAGTACTTAACCACTGCTTCACTCTTTTCACTACATAGCACTAAGCCAATGGTTGGATTATCGTCATCGCCTTTGTGCTGCTCATCATAAAGACGTACATACGTATCCATCTGTCCTCCATCTTGATGTTTTAACTTACCTAACTTCAGATCGACTAATAAGAAACACTTCAACTTAAAGTTGTAAAATACCAAATCAATATAAAAGTCTTCATCATCAAAGCGAATACGTTGTTGACGCTCTACAAACGCAAAGCCCTTACCTAGCTCCAGTAAGAACTGCTGGATATTACTAATGATGGCCTGCTCTAGCTCACTTTCTTGGTAGGTTTTATCTTGTAGATTTAGAAAATCTAAGATGTAAGGATCACGCAAGTAGTCGTGAACGCTTTCTGCTAAAGCCTCTGTCTGTGTTTTCGCCTCTTGTTCGACTAAGGCTTTATCTTTGCTAGCTAATAAGCGTTCGTAATAGAGTTTGCTGATCTGTCTTTCCAAAGCTCGTACGCTCCAATTTTGCGTGACGGCTTCTTGCTGATACCAATCACGAGCGCTCGCACTTTCTACGCGAGATAACGCATTGTAATGAGACCAACTCAATTCGAGAGACACTGTCTCCCGAATTGGAAAAGCCAAGTAAAAACGACGCATATTGCGTAAGTTCGTTACATCAAAACCTTTACCTAATCGCTTACTAAGTGCAGTAGATAGCTGTTTTAATTGTTGTGCCCCATACTCTGCACGCTCTTGTCCTTGCTGTTCCTGCTCAACAATGATTTCCCCAATCTGCCAATAGCTTTGCACCATGGCTTGGTTAACCGCATAACGAACCTCACCACGCGCTTGCTCAATAATCTGCGCAATGGGCTCTATTAAACTTGTTAATTGACCCGGTTCAACCCCACTCCCCACTTTCTTTTCATCATTCATCTTTATCCTCACATTTTTTCGTTTATTAATTGTA
>NZ_JBYBKW010000033.1:0-1190 GCF_057475285.1 Paenalcaligenes sp. DL 309 | reverse complement strand
TGTAACTACCCCGTAAAATAATACAGATGACTCGTAGAATTTCTTTTAAGCTAAACGAAAGGAGTTTGACGATGAGCAAACGAAAGACTGAAAGCCAAATTGTGGCGATTTTGAAAGAAGCTGAAGTTGGTATGCCGATCAAAGACCTCTGCCGTAAGTATGGCATCGGCAATTCAACGTTTTATAAGTGGCGCGAAAAATACGGCGGTATGGAAGCATCCGATGTGCGCCGTTTAAAAGAGCTTGAAGAAGAAAACCGTCGGCTCAAACAAATGTATGCGGATTTGAGCCTAAAATCGCAGATGCAAGAAGATATTATAAAAAAGCTTTAGCACCTGTGGCAGAACGAAAAGTTTGGGCACGTGAGCTACAGGTGCAGTATAACGCGAGCGTTGTAACCTGCTGTAATGCGGTTGGCATCAGCCGTACCGCTTATTATTACGAACCTAAGTTAACCGATGACACTGCAATCATTGATGCACTCAATGCGTTGATTGAAAAACATCATCGCTGGGGTTTTCCTAAGTGCTTCAAACGTCTTCGCAAGCTAGGCCACCGCTGGAACCACAAACGAGTGTATCGTGTTTATACTGAGTTAAAACTGAACCTACGGCGCAAAGGAAAGCGACGCTTGCCTAACCGCAACCCTGAGCCTTTGGTTGCGCCTAGTGCGCTGGGTAAGTGCTGGTCAATGGACTTTATGAGCGACAGCTTGCACAACAAAGTCCGGTTTCGGACATTCAATGTTATTGATGATTTTAACCGTGAAATACTCGGCATTGATATCGCGACCAGTATGCCATCGTTGCGTGTAATACGTTATCTGGACCAACTGGCTGAATGGCACGGTTACCCTGAGAAAATTCGCGTTGATAACGGCAGTGAATTTACCTCAGAAGTCTTCACCAGCTGGGCAAAAGTGCATGGCATTATGATTGATTACATCAAACCTGGTTGCCCTTACCAGAACGCATACATTGAGCGATTTAACCGAACGTATCGTGATGATGTACTGGATTTATATATTTTCAACAACCTGAATGAGGTAAAGCAAATAACCGAAAACTGGATTGAGTTATATAACACCGAACGACCACACGACTCACTGAATGACATGACGCCGTTAGAGTACCGAAATGCGGCATAAATTCTCTACGAGATGACTGTGTTATAAATGGGGTATTTACAAT
>NZ_JBYBKW010000026.1:0-3345 GCF_057475285.1 Paenalcaligenes sp. DL 309 | reverse complement strand
GGTATAAGAGCTTGACAATGACCTACTTTCACAGGCGTTCGCCCACTATCATCGGCGCTAAGGCGTTTCACTGTCCTGTTCGGAATGGAAAAGGAGTGGTGCCACCTTGCTATGGTCGTCAAGCGTAACTGGTCTGGTTATTTACGTACAAGGTACGAAATAACGAATCTGGGAAAAAGCACGAACTGCTATGTATTCGAATTTGGATTGCGTTGTCCTGCTTAAGTTTTTTGATGTACGACACTCGAAACTCATAACCTAAAAGGTTATAGGATCAAGCCGCACGGGCAATTAGTACTGGTTAGCTACGTGCATTACTGCACTTCCACATCCAGCCTATCAACGTTGTGGTCTACAACGACCCTTTAGGGGGGTCAAGCCCCCGGGATACCTAATCTTCAGACAAGTTTCCCGCTTAGATGCCTTCAGCGGTTATCTCTTCCGTACTTAGCTACTCGGCAATGCCATTGGCATGACAACCGATACACCAGCGGTACGTTCACTCCGGTCCTCTCGTACTAGGAGCAACCTCCGTCAAGTATCCAACGCCCACTGCAGATAGGGACCAAACTGTCTCACGACGTTTTAAACCCAACTCACGTACCTCTTTAAATGGCGAACAGCCATACCCTTGGGACCGGCTACAGCCCCAGGATGAGATGAGTCGACATCGAGGTGCCAAACACCGCCGTCGATATGAACTCTTGGGCGGTATTAGCCTGTTATCCCCAGAGTACCTTTTATCCGTTGAGCGATGGCCCTTCCATACAGAACCACCGGATCACTATGTCCTACTTTCGTACCTGTTCGACTTGTCAGTCTCACAGTTAAGCACGCTTATGCCATTGCACTATCAAGACGATTTCCGACCGTCTCTAGCGTACCTTCGAACTCCTCCGTTACACTTTAGGAGGAGACCGCCCCAGTCAAACTGCCCACCATGCACGGTCCCCGACCCGGATAACGGGCCTAGGTTAGAAACATAAACAAACCAGGGTGGTATTTCAAGGATGGCTCCCTGCAGACTGGCGTCCACAGTTCAATGCCTCCCACCTATCCTACACAGGCTGGTTCACGGTCCAATGCAAAGCTACAGTAAAGGTTCATGGGGTCTTTCCGTCTAGCAGCGGGTAGATTGCATCTTCACAACCACGTCAACTTCGCTGAGTCTCAGGAGGAGACAGTGTGGCCATCGTTACGCCATTCGTGCAGGTCGGAACTTACCCGACAAGGAATTTCGCTACCTTAGGACCGTTATAGTTACGGCCGCCGTTTACTGGGGCTTCAATCAAGGGCTTGCACCCCATCATTTAACCTTCCAGCACCGGGCAGGCGTCACACCCTATACGTCCACTTTCGTGTTTGCAGAGTGCTGTGTTTTTAATAAACAGTCGCAGCCACCATTTCACTGCGGCCCTTTCATGCTTTGCGCGCAGGCGCATCACACTATTGGGGCATACCTTCTCCCGAAGTTACGGTATTAATTTGCCGAGTTCCTTCTCCTGAGTTCTCTCAAGCGCCTTGGAATATTCATCCCGTCCACCTGTGTCGGTTTGCGGTACGGTCTTGTAAAGCTGAAGCTTAGAGGCTTTTCTTGGGACAACTTTCAGTTAGTTTAGACCCGTAGGTCTATTCAGCGATACCCTTGAATTCCGCGCCCGGATTTGCCTAAGCGCCTTCTACGGTACCTCAACGAGGACATCCAACACCTCGATAACCTGCCGTCATCCGTCCCCCCATCGCACTTTACAACGGTGCGGGAATATTAACCCGCTTCCCATCAGCTACGCATCTCTGCCTCGCCTTAGGGGCCGACTCACCCTGCGCCGATGAACGTTGCGCAGGAAACCTTGGACTTACGGCGAGGGAGCTTTTCACTCCCTTTATCGCTACTCATGTCAGCATTCTCACTTCTGATACCTCCAGCATGCCTCTCGACACACCTTCACAGGCTTACAGAACGCTCTCCTACCACGTGGATAAATCCACGTCCGCAGCTTCGGTAACTGGCTTAGCCCCGTTACATCTTCCGCGCAGGACGACTCGATCAGTGAGCTATTACGCTTTCTTTAAAAGGTGGCTGCTTCTAAGCCAACTTCCTGACTGTCTATGCCTTCCCACTTCGTTTCCCACTTAGCCCGTTTTAGGGACCTTAGCTGGCGGTCTGGGTTGTTTCCCTCTTGACACCGGACGTTAGCACCCGATGTCTGTCTCCCGCGCTGTACTTGTTGGTATTCGGAGTTTGCCATGGGTTGGTAAGTCGCTGTGACCCCCTAGCCATAACAGTGCTCTACCCCCAACAGTAATACGCGAGGCACTACCTAAATAGTTTTCGAAGAGAACCAGCTATCTCCAAGCTTGTTTAGCCTTTCACTCCGATCCACAGTTCATCCCCTAATTTTTCAACATTAGTGGGTTCGGTCCTCCAGTAAGTGTTACCTTACCTTCAACCTGACCATGGATAGATCGCCTGGTTTCGGGTCTACACCCAGCGACTGAATCGCCCTATTCGGACTCGCTTTCGCTACGCCTCCCCTACTCGGTTAAGCTTGCCACTGAATGTAAGTCGCTGACCCATTATACAAAAGGTACGCAGTCACCCCACGAAGGGGCTCCTACTGTTTGTATGCATATGGTTTCAGGATCTATTTCACTCCCCTTCCGGGGTTCTTTTCGCCTTTCCCTCACGGTACTGGTTCACTATCGGTCGATTACGAGTATTTAGCCTTAGAGGATGGTCCCCCTATATTCAGACAGGATTTCACGTGTCCCGCCCTACTTGTTCGATACTTAGTACCACCGAAATGATTTCGTTTACGGGGCTATCACCCACTACGGCCACTCTTTCCAGAGTGTTCAGCTATCATAACGGCTATCTTATCCAGGCTGGTCCGGTTTCGCTCGCCACTACTTCCGGAATCTCGGTTGATTTCTTTTCCTCGAGTTACTTAGATGGTTCAGTTCACTCGGTTCGCTTCGCTGCTCGTATGTATTCGGAGCAGGATACTGTGTAAACACAGTGGGTTCCCCCATTCGGACATCTACGGATCAAAACTTGTTTGTCAGCTCCCCGTAGCTTTTCGCAGACTACCACGTCCTTCATCGCCTGTAATCGCCAAGGCATCCACCATATGCACTTATTCGCTTGATCCTATAACGTTTTAGGCTATAGAATTTATGAGTTTGCGTGTTTGTGCCGTTCATCACTCAAGTGCTTAAGTCGTATTCACACCCAATAAACCGAAATTTATTTGGCATAAACACCATTTAATGTTTTGAGAACTATTTGAACTTAAATTGTTAATTTGCAATCACAACCCGTATATTTTATGCCACCCCCATCTC
>NZ_JBYBKW010000021.1:0-7616 GCF_057475285.1 Paenalcaligenes sp. DL 309 | reverse complement strand
AAGAAAGAGGCTGCGAAAGTGTTAAGTAGCTTAACAACCTAGCCTTAACTGAAAATACTCAGTCACTCACTAATTCTGTATTGATGGATGTGCTAAGTAACTTAACAACTCAGTTATCTAGCGTCTCCCGCGCGAAGCTCGGATCACTACCAAGAAAAAGACTGTGAAAGTGTTAAGTAGCTTAACAACCTAGCCTTAACTGAAAATACTCAGTCACTCACTAATTCTGTATTGATAGATGTGTTAAGTAACTTAACAACTCCGATAATTGACGCCTATTTTTAAGAATCCAGTCAAAGGTACTAAGTTCAATTAAGAGCGATCTCAATGAGACTACGTTCGACTTGAGTCCGACTAGGTGTGACTGAGGTCAAGCTGAAGGTCATCATGGTCCATCTGCAAGAGGACTGAGTCCGACTACAGTGCCCTGTAAGCTGCGCTATATCTACGTTTGAAGAAAAAATAGGGTTTGATTGTTGTAGTTTAATATGCTAAAAGTAATAGGTTATTTCAATAATCTAAAAGAAGAATAAACTAATTTTGGAGATGCCCTAAGAAAAGGCTTTTAAAATATAAATACTACTTATAAATAACAAAACCCCCCAAGCATAAGCTTGAAGGGTTTGTTAATTAAAAGGTACTAATAATAGATTTGAACTTCACGTAGAGACTCTTTGCACTTGTCTCTCGGCGAAATAGTAAGACTGTAACTGTTAGCGCAGTTGTATAAGTCTCGTCGCCTGGTGAAATTCCTTCACTGGAATCAATATCTCAATATTAGTACCGCGGATAACTGTTGTCAACAGAAACGTGGACTAACTATGACTATGACTTCCCCTGGGTGCCTTTTTGCATCCAAGCTTCCTGTAGCAATTCGCAAAGCTCGTGCACGAGCCTTAGAACACCCGTCACTATTTTCTAAGGGAAGGGTTATTGCGCTTGTACAAACCTTAATCTCTTACACAAACCTCGACTCTATAGAGTCCCCGGTGCTTTTCAATCGCAAAAAACCTGCCGAAATTCTTGACGTTTCAACGAGAACTATTGATAGATTACTTAACTCTTTAGAAGCATTAGGTTGGCTTCAACGATTGAAGCAGCCTCGTTTGAAATGTGGAGGATGGGGTGTTACGACAATACTATGGGCTCCTTGGGTGCTTGAAGATATCTTTGCTTTATCAGCAACTGAAGATAAATGGGGTCGTAAAGTCAGGCCGAATAATAAGAATCAATCAAAGCCACAAAAAACTTCAGTACCTTCATCTACACAAGCTCTAAAGCAAGCTCAAAAACCATCAAAAGAAGCTTCTATTTTGCCAAAGCACCGTGAGACAAAAATGGCGCACCTATCTTCCTCTCCTAAAGGAGAAGTATTACATAATAAGCTTAGTACCAAAGATCAAATAAACAATACATTCGATCCTTTCAACGAAAAGAAAAAGCGCGGAAGGCGAATACCTGAAGACTTAGTTGATCCAATGCACGAACTAGAGCTAACGCCAAGCAATATTTGTTGGCTTATGGCTAAATGCAAACAACAAGGAATTCAGTTGCAGCATGTGCTATCTGTAGCGTTAACGGGCATTCGAAAAAGAGCCTTAAAATCCAGTCAAGCTATTGCTTACCTGGTTCACATGATCAAAGTAAAAAAGGATTATGCTTACTTAGCAAAAGAGCAATCTGAAGCTCAAGCCTTAATAAAACGATCACAAAGACGTACAAAATGGTTAGAGAAAATGGCAAAGCACGCTTTCAAATCAGGAATAAAACTTCCAGATGGACAAGTAGTGTTGAATGTTATGGATGAGCTAGTGATGCTAGGGGATTCAAATGAAAGCCCGTTAGGCGCTGCGCCTAAAGTAAAGCTAGTAGAGCGTTTAATTCGAAAATACCCTCACTGGGCTAGGAGGCTTGGTAAAAAATGCACCACCAGGCCTCTAAGCACTGGAAAAACAGTGCTTAAAAATGAAAAAAAGCCCGTCTCTTCTGTTACATACGATTATCTAAATACTTTGAGAAATCTAACGAGAGGACATCGATGGGCTTAAATTCATATAAAGAACTAAAAAAAACCACTAAGGCCTTGTGCTTACGTCACGTTCAAAGAAAGAAGCTTATATAAGATGATAAACGATTGAGGTTAGCGTGCAGATGGCGTACAATTGACGTACTGATGTAGTGATGTGTAAGGGATCTAATGATGAAAACGACAAACTTTAATATGCGGTTAGATAAAGAACTGCGAGATAAGGCATTCCCAGTTTTTGAGCGTTACGGTTTGAGCGCGTCTCAGGCGTTTAGATTGTTTTTGAATCAAGTGGCAGAAACCAATCAGATCCCATTGTCGTTTGATTATGCTGCTACGGTGCCGAACACAGAAACGACAGAAGCGATTCGTCAGGGGCGCGAGGACTATGAGGCTGGGCGCTTGATTGGCTATCGTTCTGATGAGGTGTCGCAGGCATTAGTGGATGCGGCTCGTGACTAAAACGGTTTACCCCACAAATCAATTTAAACGTGATATTAAAAAACGGGCGTTGGAGCTAGCAACGCCAGCATGGGCTGAGGTTTTGCATTGTTTATGTACTGACTTAGTGCTGCCTAAAAAATACCGTGATCACGATTTAACAGGCAATTGGGTCGGCTGTAGAGACTGTCATGTCAAACCTGACTTAGTGTTGATTTACGAATATCGAAATAATGATCTAATCCTCCACCGACTAGGTACACACTCAGAACTATTTGGCTAATTCCCCCGGTTTTTTTGAAGCTCTAGGATATAAAAAACCCCAAAAGGTTGGAAGGGTGTCCAACTTCTTGGGGTCAGTTTACACTGGGGTTTTTCGGGGGGATTACATTGCGACAGCCTCTTTAGGGCGGGGAGGATGTCAAATTGATACTATTTAACCCGATTTTCTGAGTAACGATTGACGTTTAAAGTCTATAAGGTCATTATGATTTCCTATTAAATAGGAAGTCATAACAATGAATAAAAAACTTTTGGTCGTTCTCTTAGCCACAGCTAGTAGTGGCTTGTCAGCACAAAGTGTTAATTCCCTTTATTTTATTGGCGATAGCTTGACGGACTCAGGTCAGTTCGGTACGCGTTTTACTACGAACCCAGGTTTGGTATGGTCACAGGATTTGGCTCGGCAATTGGGCGTAAAGGCACTACCAAGTAGTCAAGGAGGAACAAACTTTGCGGTGGGTGGGGCTCGTGTTGCGGTAGGTTCGCAGCTTGATCCGTTACAGCCACCTGGGGCAATGAATCCTGCCGTGCCTGCGATGACAGAGCAGCTTAATCAGATGTTGGCTGTTACCGAAGGACGCTTGGATTCGAATGCGTTGTATGGCGTGTGGGGTGGTGCTAATGATTTGTTTGCCGTAACTGCAGATATTAACGCAGGCCCAGCGATTATTCAGCAGTCCATCATGGGGCAGGTCGGTATTATTAATACCTTACATGAGCAAGGTGCTCAGTCCATCATGGTGGCAGATATTCCCGACTTAGGTCAGACACCTGAATTTTCTGGTTCTCCTATCGTGTCCGCTATTGCCTCTGAGCTGACGAATACCTACAACCAAGGGTTAGCAGCAGCACTAGCATCTAATCCAGCGAATATTATTCCTCTAAATATTTCTGGGTTACTTAATGAGGTCATGCTTGATCCTCAAGCTTATGGTTTTACGAATGTAAAAGATGCTGCGTGTACAGTTAGCTCTGCTTTATTTTGTGGGCCGGATCAGTTAGTCACACCTGATGCAGCGCAAACGTATTTGTACGCAGATGGTGTTCACCCTACCTCTGGAGCGCACTCAGCTATTGCTGACTATGCTATGTCTGTGATGTCTGCAGGTACGGTAATGGGGCAATTGGGTGCTATAGCTAGTCAAGCCGGTTTGAGTCAGATGCAGCGTATTGATCGGCGCTTAGTCATGACACCCTCTAATGCAGAGTCAGGTCTACAGTTTTGGGCTGAAGGAGCTGCCGTTTTTGCGAACGGTAGCCAAGGAAATAGCAAACTCAATGGCACGAATGGTACAGGTAGTATTGGTATTAGCCAGCAATTAA
Source organism: Paenalcaligenes sp. DL 309 (assembly GCF_057475285.1). Taxonomy (NCBI): domain Bacteria; kingdom Pseudomonadati; phylum Pseudomonadota; class Betaproteobacteria; order Burkholderiales; family Alcaligenaceae; genus Paenalcaligenes; species Paenalcaligenes sp. DL 309. The sequence goes on along the minus strand of NZ_JBYBKW010000021.1, from coordinate 3,544 downwards.
ACCAATGGACGTTTGGTGGCTATTTACAGTATGACAAACAAGACTCCCATTTACGTTCTAGCCACGATCTAGAACAAAAACGTATGGCGGGTGGTCTTTATAGTCGTTGGGCACAGGATAATATTTGGGTCAATGCGCAAGTTTATTATGCCGATTTAGACAGCAAGGTAAATCGGTATGTAGGATTAGCGGCAGGGCAGCGTGAGCATCAGTCCAAAGCAGATGGCTATCAGTTGGGTGGTCGATTAAGTGCCGGTTATGCTTGGCAGCATGGTGCTGTTATGCATGGCCCCTTAGTGGGATTATCTTTACAAAAAACCAAAGTCAAAGCGCTGAATGAGCAAGGTATTAATTCTTCGGCTATGCATTTTGATGCGCAAATACACAATTCAGTGCAAAGTAGTTTAGGTTATCAGTTATCTGTAGCTGTCAATCCAGCTTGGTCTGTGTATGCGTCAGGTCAGTGGTTGCATGAGTTCAAAAAAGCCAAGCAGCAACTCGGAGCTAGTCTGCAAACGGGTAATTACGCAGGTCGCCAGTTTAATCTAGCTACACAAGCGAATACGGTTAAAAATACGGGGCTGTTTGAAGTAGGGGCCTCAGGTCAACTTAGTAAACAATGGCAGTTGAATGCGGGTGTAACGGTAGAAACGGCTAATACGATCAATGCTCAGAGTGCAGTTTATGTGGGTACAGCGTATCGTTTTTAAGTGATTTGCAAGCAAAAATTGAAAAGTGAAAAAGGCTCCTTAATGGAGCCTTTTTATACAGCAGGTCTAGAAAGTACCTTTGGTATGCCTCTTACGGATTCATTGGGCTTTTCCGGTAACCTGACTTACATGATTGAGTCTAAAAACAAAACCACTGGCAACCGTCTAAGTATGACACCCAAGTTGACGGCCCCCCAAAAACAGTGCCATAAGGTTGATGAGGGTGTGCGAGAAGCACTGGATATCGTTGTAGACACCTCTCTTCCTGCTGCTAGAGTGGTACGTGTTCTTGAGCAGCTCAAAGCGGAGCGAGGCCTGCCCAAAATGATCCGTGTGGACAACGGTAGTGAAATGACCTCATTGTTGTTTACACAGTGGTGTGCGGAAAATGGAGTGACTATTCGTTATATTGAACCTGGCAAACCCAATCAAAACGCGTATATTGAACGTTTTAATAAAAGTTACCGCAATGAAGTCCTTGACCCCCATCTGTTCTCTTGCTTAACGCAAGTACGGGAGCTAAGTTGGGCCTGGATGATAAGTTATAACGAAGAGCGACCTCATGAATCGCTGGGCAATCTACCGCCTAGTGAATTTAAACGACGCGTAACGGCAAAAGTCTCTAGTTATGAACTGTGCGCTTGACGGTAAGTCTACGTAATGACATTACCATTATTCGATTTCATTCTTACCCTGCTTCTTCTTTAGCTAAAAGAGCTGTTTTTTTCTAGTACCTATATTAAGTAGGACATCACTAAAGACGAAGGTCATTAGGATAAGTACTTATTAGAAATACGCTTCTAAGCTATTTCTATTGGAGAAATCATATGGTAGAAACTTCAACAGAATGCAATCAAAAAGGTAGTAACTCTGCAAGTATAAATCAAATTCCTGCCTGGAATTATGAGTTTAATACAAAAGAGTTATTGAAAAATAAACGTGGTACAGCACCACTTTTCGCAGCTCTATTAGATAGGTCAAAGAAACTAGGGCAGTCTATTGAAGAGCTCTGTACCGTATTGGGATTTTCTTACCCTTACTACAATCAAGTAAAGAGTGGTAGGCGTTTACTAACAGCATCCTCATATGCTTTTACATCAGCTTGCGCCAAGTATTTAGGTGTTTCCAGATTAACTGTTCTTGTTTTAGCTAATTTAATTCAAGAGTCAGACCTAAGAGAGGAGTTGCAAGACATCGTAGGAGAACTTCCTAGAGCCATTGACTACATTATCCAAGATCCTCTCTGGATAGGGTTAGCAAATAAACATGTTAAAGAAACAGCGCCTAATCTTCAGTACCTTATAGTAAGACTTTATGAAAAGGCTACTGGAGTTAGCTTAATACCTAAGCGTTTGGACACTAATCAGGAAGCTTTAATTTTACAACAGATTAGTAATACTGTTTCTTATGCAATCCGAAAGGAGCCAGTTGGAAGTAAGGACTTATCAACAGATAAAACTGAAGTGATTCCTTTGTTCGACGCACTAAGGGCGAGAGCTCATCAATTAGGCTATTCAGTTGAGGAAATGTGCGCAGCACTTAATTACTCCTACTCATATTTCAACCAAATACGTGGGGGACGTCGATTTTTAAAAGCCACTTCTAAAGATTTTACAAAAGCATGCGCTAAGTTTTTAGGAGTACCGCATTTAACGGTCCTCATGATGGCTGACATAGTGAGTTTGAACGATTTTTATACAAAATCTCAAGATGTGACTAAACAGCTTCCTGAAGTTATTAAACAGGTTATTAAAGACCCTGAATGGTCTGGCTTAGCTGATAGTGAAGTATTAGCTAGTCCGCTAAAAACAAAGTACTTCATAGTTAAGCTTTATGAAAAAGGGTCAGGAAAGAGTCTTCTTCCAGTTAACGTTACACCAGAAGAAGAGCTTCATTACTTGAGAAATATCAATAAGAAAGTCAAGAGTTTAGTCTAGTAATAGCTAAATTTTAGAAGAATTGTTGGTACCAATAGCTAAATTTTAGAAGAATTGTTGGTACCTATACTTATCAACCAATTAGGTTTATTAAACTATATAAGGATTTATTGTATGAAAAACGTTTCCACAAAAAGTGCATTATTTGAAAATTTAGAGGAAAAACTAAATCTTTTTTATGATAAAGATAAAAGAATTCAAAAAGTAGTGAAAGAGAAGGTGGATTTTGTTGGTTCTGTTTGTGAAATGAAAGATTTTTCCATAGTTTTTATTATACAAAACAGTTTGAAGGAAAACTTATCTCAAAGTGACTTGGCAACTCTTGTTGATGCGTATGTCGAGATCCCTCCTGAAGGTGAACTTGAGGTAGATAGTCGCTATTACAACTATTTGTCTGCATCAATACCGCCAAGAAGTGATTTCAGTGTCATTAAAGAGGGTATGGAAACACTTGTTCTAAGAATTGAACCTCAGAAGTTTGTTGATATTAGAAATCGATTACCTTCTTTATCTGAGCAAAAAGAGATAGCTGACTATCTTGATGAGTTAGTCAGTTATTTTGATTATTTAATAGACGGAAATTCCGACTATTCAGACCATAATGTGTACTGGAATAACGTAGTACTTTGATATAGGAAATTTATTACTTTATTTAAAACACCCTCATTTTTGAACTGACCCCAAGAAGTTGGACACCTTTCCAACCTTTTGGGGTTTTTCTATGGCTAAATATAGTCCCGAGTTTAAGTTAAAAGTCACACTTGAAGCCGTGCAAGATCGTCTTAGTGTCCACTTCCCCATTACTGACACAGTTCTAAACTAGAGTTTTCCAGTTGTTGTCGGTATACCGACGGGGGAATATCACCTAAACTTTCGTGCGTGCGCTCTTCGTTGTAA
>NZ_JBYBKW010000019.1:0-10261 GCF_057475285.1 Paenalcaligenes sp. DL 309 | reverse complement strand
CTGCCCTGACGCATAACTTTTTACAAGATATAGCTTAAGTTCTGCACTATATTTAGCCATAGAAAAACCCCAAAAGGTTGGAAGGGTGTCCAACTTCTTGGGGTCAGTTCATCTAGAGGCTTTTTTCGTTGTCCATAACTATGAAAAGCCTGATCTAGAGTACTTTGAGGAAAACTGACTTTTGTTTGTAATTGCTCAGCAAACTCAGCTAGGTCATCGGCAGGCATCAATTTATCACCTCCTTCGAATTCTTCATAAATACGTTTTGACTGGCTACGGCTGTGCTGAAATCTGTACTTAGTAACATACATGGATTTAGCGAAATCTTCACCTGGTTTTAGCCGAATTGCGTTGGCACGCTGTTCTTCAGGTCTTGGGAAGGGTTGCCAACCGACGGGTACATAAGGCATTTCTCCGCAAGGTGCGGGCTGACTCATCAACAAAAATGGATGAAGCGAATAAATTATCCCTGGTGCTGACCTTGAACTCATTGGCTTAAATTTTAGTTTTATTGCAAAACAGTCCATGACGTAGACTGAATAAGTCTCAATGAGTTTTGCTGCTAAGTGCTTAATAATTAACTAATAGCTCTTTACTTATCAATCTAAAAAAATAATAAAATCTTAAAATTAAATGTATTTAAACTTAAATAAAAAACACAAAATATTTAGTCTAAACTATTGATTTAATTATATATTTTAGCATTAATCCACTATTGCATTAATTACTTATCAATGAAACAATTATCTTTTTAAAGGTAAAGCAAGAAATGAAAAATGAAAAGTATTTAATAACAGTAGCAAACACAAAAGGCGGATCTGGGAAGACAACTATCGCTTTGAATTTAGCGAGCGGCTTTGCGGTTAAAGGTGTTCCAGTTGCTCTTCTTGATAACCATACTCAGCAAAGCGCTCATAAAATGTGGGACCGCGCAAATGATGAGAGTTTTTCCCTGCCCTTTAATACGATTCCTTTTATAGTTAGAAATAATAAATACCTTGGTGGAATGCAACAGGCCTACGAGGAGGTAGTAGCGGACTTGGACGAAAAGTTAATCATCATTGATACTCCAACACGTGATAGTGACCAAAGTCTTTTGGAGCTGTTTTTCTTTTCTGACTTAGTTCTTGTCCCATTTATGTCATGGGACCTCGCTAACTTAGATGCAATGGAGGATTTCATTGTCTTATTAAATGCGGCTAATGATGCGCGATTGGCATCCAGCGGAACTCCTCTAAACATCAAAATCGTTCTTTCGCAGCATCAAAGCCATCGACCCTCTACGCAGTACACTGTGCAGAAACTGGAAGAACTGCTTGATAAATGGAAGCTAAAAAAAGGACTTCAAATACCAATACTCTCAAGTTCAATTGATAAGACGGCTGAGTTTGTAACATCATCATGTACTCGTAGGACTGTTTTCCATTACCCGAAGGCTAAGATGGCTAGGTTAATGATTGAATGTTTAATGACTGAAATCTCGTTAGACATGCAGTAAGCTCCCTTTAATTACTCAAGGGAGAAGGGGGGGAGGATTGTTCTTTAAAGTATTCACATTAAATCATAGTCTTCCCACTTAAAAATGCCTGGGTGAATAATATTTTTAGGAGCGTCCCATCCGTCTGGGTTTACGTAGGGAAGATAGTTAGCAGAAGGAAGCCACTCTTGGGCATTTAGTAGCGCTTTTTTCCCCGCTCCTTTCAACCAAGAAGGTATCATTTGAATTGACATGTAACCTTTAAAATGACGTTTTCCAGAATTTTTATCTGTAAAATCTAATCTTTTCTCCCAAAGCTCATAGACCTGATGTGTATCATTGTCGATAAAACAAACTGACTGCCTCTTAATATTGAACTCTCGATTATCATCTTCGATGAAATCATTATCTGGAAAAGACTTGCGTAGTAGCCGGGAAGCCGTATTAAAAAAGCTTTTGGAGTAGGTGAATATAACTAAATGATTTAAAATCTGCTGATCTTCCACTAACCAACCCACATCACGAGAAAGCCGATGGCCTACGCTGCAAATTAATTGGGTTAAGTCTCTTCTTCGGTCCGAACCTCTAGCACTTCTGTCAATTTCAAACCATACCGCTCCTTGTTCGTTATAACTAAGTACATCGGGGCGCAGTAACTTTTTGCCTCCTTTAATACTTTTAACTTCCATTAGACCTAAGGAGTCTTTATCACTAGACGTAGTGTTTCTATTTGTCGTGTATAAAATCAACTCATTTTCAACACAAGCATCTAGACCCCGACTAATGCAACAAAGCTTAATAAAATTGCTATACATGAGATGTTCAGGGTTAGTTAAACTGTCTGCCCACTGAGTACTTGATCGAGCTTTAAATGACTCATCCATCTCAAGATCATCTTGATAGAACAAGTTATTAAACCAAGTAGCACCTGCTTTAGTTAAAACATAGAAGTGCTGATTTCTATCAGACACAAAACTCTTAATCAACTTATCATTCTTAAGCCCCCTAAGAGCTCGCTGAGCGGCAGTAAGAGCTGCTGAAAGGTGTCTGTCACCAAACACATAGGCTGCAACGTCAATGGCTCTAAGTAAGCGGCACTCGCTAAGCTTATGAATGATGAGGAAACGAACTCGCAGCTTAATAGTACGAGCCGGTAATTTTTTTAAAAGCCCTGGATTGATAGCGTACCGTTCTTGTGGTGTGACTATAGGTTCAGAGTGAAGTAAATCTAGGTTGCTTTTTTCAACCACTAAACTGTGTAGAGGCTCACTTGGCTTCGAGTCTATAGTTGATAGGTTGCTATCGTAATTCCTTAACAAAGAATAAGTAAATAGATTGGTGGACATAGCCGCTCCTTTTATTTAAGAACAAGGAAGCTAAAACAACCTCCTTTAACTATGTATAGCTACCTACTTTCAAGCAACCCTCACAAGCAACCCTCGCATTGCTAGTGAGTTAATTAAAAAACAGTCAAAGACATAACATTTATGAGGCTTACAACAGTATTTCTGCACGATTCCTTCCTCTAATTTACTGTGGCGTAACCCATTTTTAAGCAAGGATTTAAGGAGTTTTTCACCTTATAATCCCTTTTTGTTTTCAAAATAAGTTCTAACTAGCTTAAAGCAGCTCCATTTGAAACAAGCTCTCTATGCATATCTCCATCACACTATATGATTACACACCATACAAACCTTAAAGTCAGAACACGTTCTGACTACAAAAAGTAGCTGCGTGGTACCAATATTAAACTGCATTGATCTCAATTTCCTTAGCTTTGAAGATGTCCCATCTATTCCTTTTTTCTAATGACTGAGCCTCTAGCCTGTTGAATCTATCTATGGGCCTAATATGACTAACTACCTGTTTGAATGATGGTGCCTATACAGAGTATCTAAAACCATTATTAAGGAAGCCAGAATGGCTATTATAATCAGAAAAAACAAATATACGGCTCGCGTATCTAGACAAATTTATGTTCGCAAAAACTCTGAAGGCAATCCATATCCTTTCACACGGATGCAATCAATTGGTCGAATCAGTTTGGATGCAACCGAGGTTCCTGAAATCTTTAAAAAAGAATTGACTCCAGAAGAGTTGGAGCGACTCATTGATGTCATTATTAAGCCAGCGCGTGAAGCGAAAGCGCTGGCCCAACAAGAAGAGCAGCAGCGAGAGCAGGACCCAACTTGGCGGCTTCGTGAGGCAATTAAATTGATGGATGAGGCAGCCGCTTTGACTACAGGAACCTTGTCATCAAAATTGGGGGGTGAGGTAGAAGCCAGCTTTTCTAAACTTAGATTTCAAAAAATCTCTGCTAGCAATGCTACTAGTAGCAATCATGATGACCCCATAGATAAAGCCACCCAAGCCACTCGCTTAGCAAGAGATGCGATTAAGAATGGCTATTATGGCGAAGCTTCTGAGGGACCTGTTAGTAAAAATACGCCTGTTTACAAGCGTTGGGCGAATTTCAGGTCAGAGGCTTTGGATGCTGATGATAGCTTGCTAGCTGCTTTGCAGGCAAAGAGATGGGTAATGAAGCGAGGGTAACATCTCCCCCATCTATAAAAAGTGGAGGAACTCTACTGAAAACAACAGGACTGAGCCCAGTGCAGTACCGAACTCAGTCCTTAAGTACCCAGTAAATTAAACCGTCCAATTATTGAGGGTCAGTTCTCTTTTAGGTCAGGCAGAAGGTCATCTAACCAGGATGCATTCATCATAAGCCATGGGAAACTTCCAGGAGTCGGGTAACTCCACACCTTTCCGACCCAAGGCATGTCTCCATAGAGCTGTTTTCTTTGCTCGGCTTTCGCCATATCCTCATCACTATATATGCGATAAGGCCTCCAATTGGGACCACTGCCGATTTGCGCTCCTTGCATTACCACATGCCAACCCTCTTCTGTTTCTACCGTGCGAATAATTACTGTTTTTCCTGCTATGAGAACAAATGGTATCATCGCTTCTGGGTGACGGTCGGTTTCATAATCATAGGGCGCACAAAGTTCTAGTATCTCCTGATACGCTGAATCTATAACCCCGATGAGGGCCTTGTTAAAACCATGAAAACTTACAACAGTTATCTTTGTAAGAAGATCAAGCGTACATATATTTACCGGTCCAAGACGGCACTCTGCCAGTAAATCAAGATGTTCCTCAAAGACGTCTGGCAAACGAATGAGCATGCCGTACGGCGCGTAAGGCTCAAGACCTAGCCCCGCGAGGTGCTCGGCCTTAAACAATAATGCATGCCCTTGAAGCGCATAATCAACATCGGGTATAGCACATAACTCTTGCATTTGTGCTAACGCGCGAGTCAGTGTCGGGCACATAGCTTGGGAGTCTTTAAGGGTAAGTTTACGTGGGACAATTTGCTTAGATTGTGAAGTCATAATCACTCTTTTGTTAAGTTGAAAATTTGAGAAAGTAAAACGCGTTTATACGCGCTTATAACAAGTGTTAGCACCCGTCATAACAAGTGTATGTACCCGTTTTATATTTGAGATTTAAATCTTATAAACTTAAGAGCAACGTGCTTTACTCAGCCACTTACACTCAACACCAACCTCCCATTCACCTCATCCAGCTCTTCTTTACTAATCAGTTCATCCATCAATCCCTCAAGCCGTGAGCGCATTGCGGCGGTGACGCGTTTGAAGCCGATAAGATTTAGGGCAGCGATCATGCATTCCGCACGGGCTATGGAGTAAGCGTCTTTGACGGTGAGGGTGATAGCCTTTTGTAACTCGACGTCAGCCAAAAACTCAAACCGTCTGGACGTTGAGTGCGCGCACCAGAGCGGGTTAAGCCTGCGCCATGCACTAGTCTAGTGGTAAGGGGCGTAAGATGAATAGGGCCTTCGGTGACTACAATTTGATGAATAGCTTGAACTAAGACTTCATCCAACAGTTCTTGAAAATCATTCACACAGGGAAGCGATAGCATAACGGGGTCCACTTGCTCCTAGGGAGCCACCGTTAGCACTTCTGGCGCGGTTTTAACACGGCTGATCTCAGGTTTAGTCAGCGTAGGAGTAGGAGATTCAATTAACGGCGGGGTGATGTCCAGGTTTTGGGAATCCAGATGTTGCTGATGGGTGATAGCTGGCACCGTCGCATTCTACCGCTAATACATAGCACCCCCGGTTTCGCTGGATCACGCACCGCTAAGCCTAGATAAAAACCTTGCGAACCCACTTGGGGCTGCTGACGGTAGTATTTAAATCATCTGCGGTGAAATTACAAAAGGTTTGATTGCACGCCCAGATCGCTTGTTGTCAGTTCTAGCCAGTTCGTGTTCAAGATAAGCCGTATTAGTTCGAGCTGTATTGTAGCGCTTTGCCGATAGTCGTCGAGATGAAGCCAGCACAGATTTGTTACGTAACGGGGCTCGCCAGTTCATTTCACCTGTGGTTAGCTAGGTGGAAATACGAAAGAGCTCTCTGTAACACACCACTAAAAACCTACTTGAATCTAGTAACGTACAGATTGAGCACTACCTAAAATGTAATCAAATATTTAACCTAAAGTTTTAAAAATAGAAAATTTAACGTGTCTCTATATTGAATATGGGTCTTAAAAAAAATCGGGCTCAGTTCTAAAAATTCATATAAGGCACATTATGTCAAAAAACATCAATAAATTAAGCAATTCTTCTGCAAGCGTAAACTCAGAAAAGCATACCCTACCCAGTCACTGTGAGTTAATAACTTCTGAAGGGGATAAGGTGACTGTTGCTCAAATACTTAAAAAACCTAATGAGTGGCATTTATCTGAGGTATCTTTAACGAAATCAAAAAAAGAGGGCGCAGAAAAAATAGTAGGTACCTTGTATCTAACTAGCAGTAAATCGTATTTATGCTGCAAACAATCTAATGGTAATCGTTATAGACTGCAGCCATCCTTAATACGCATACCGTATGTCAAAGGTAAGGCTATCGAAGCTGTTGACAGAACCTTGGATCTACTCAAAAAATCTCCTTATATTTATGAAATGGGAGGGGAGATAGTCATGATTAAAGACAATAGCCTAGAGCCTGTAATTATCAGCAACTTATCTCAGGTGAGCATCTTACTCGCAAGAAATTTTCAATATTACAAACTAGAGAAAAAAGAAGGTGATGCCCATATAGAGATAAACATAGACCCACCTTCGAGTGTAATTCAAGGAGTATTAGCAGAAAGCAGTAGGGAGTTTAAAAATCTGAAAGCCATTATCAATACACCTACCATAACGCCAGAAAACCACGTTATTAATCGTGTAGGCTTTGACTCTCATACTGGTATTTACTTAGTTTCAAATGAAAAACCTTTGTCTCTACCACTTGAAATCGATGAGATTGATACTTTCGTGGCCCTGCAAACTCTAATGAAACCATTTGAGGGTTTTCCTTTTGTAGGCCCCGTGGATAAAAGCGTTTGCCTATCAGCAATCTTAACAGCTCTAATTCGACCTGTAGTAGGGAAAGCTCCAGCCTTTGCGATTGATGCTCCAAGACAAGGCACAGGTAAAACCTATTTGGCTCAGTGTATCGGTTTGTTAGCAACAGGCACTATCCCTTCAGTTTTACCTCCCGTCAGTAACAATAATGATGATGAGGTGCGAAAACGCCTCTTTGCTGAGTTAAGAAGAGGCACTCGAGTCATCCTGTGGGATAACGTAATCGGTACTTTTAATAGTGGTTCACTAGCTGCTTTTTTAACATCTGAAACCTTTACAGATAGGGTTCTAGGTAAAAGTAAAACTCTCGAAGTATCTAATCGTTCATTACTATTGATAACAGGCAATAACTTGCGATTAGCGGGTGAACTACCTCGACGTGTACTGGTATCTCGCTTAGATAGTAAAGAGGAAAACCCAACAAAAAGAAGTTTTGATTTTAATCCATTGAACTATATAGCAGAAAATCGTCAGCAATTAGTACATGCAGGCTTAACGTTAATAAGGTGGTACCTGCAAAGTGAGTATCACAAAGAAAAGGGAGGAGTAAGACCTGACCGACTAGCCTCCTTTGAGGACTGGGACACTTTAGCAAGACAGGTTGTTGCATGGGTTGGAACAATGACCCCCGAATACACAGACCCAAAGCAATCCATAGATACTGGTATCGAGGAAGATCCTGAGCAAGAGGTCTTGGGCAAATTACTAAAGGCGCTTCAACAAATATTTAAAGGTCAAAGGTTTACCGCAAAACAAGTATATGAAGCCGCTATAAACGAAACTGATACCCATTTTGGCAATGATGTTTCGTTAAGAGAGTTATTAGAAAATAGCTCAGCGAATCATGGTCAAAAACTAGGAGTTATGAAAGTAGGCTATATCTTAAGCGCCAAGCGAGATAGAGTCGTTGACGGTTTAAAACTATCTCAAAGCAAGATAGGGAAAAAAACGGCCACCTATGTCATTGAATCAGAAAAGAGCAATACTTCATTAACAAAGCAAATCCTACTTGAACAGTAGTTCGTGTTTTGTGGAAACCAAAGAATCAGGGGTAGATGGGGTAGATGGGGTAGTGTTTTTAACTACTTTACTTTCTTCCAGTGGAAAGACTGGGGATTCATTACCCATAAAGAGAAGGACCTTATAGATTGCTCATAGATTCTTCCTCTAATTTGGTTTTTGGATTTTCGTATACTTGACCAAAACCTAGCTATTTCTTGGAAGAAGAATTGAAGGTTAGCGATGTTAAAAAGCACCCCAACTACCCCACTACCCCCTAGATCTCAGTTTCATAATTAATCGCTACATTTCAGACCTGTTTTTTAAAGGTACCTATACATACTAGAGAGCAATAATGCTTTCTATGAAAAATAGGTCATTTAATGAATCAATTAAGAAATTTAAAACACACTGCTACAAAATCCTCATTACAGCAGCTTGTTAATTTGCTTTATGAGCAAGCTGCTTTAAAAGGGCATAATGATTTTGAGTTAGCACGACAACTGGGGATGACGTTCGGTGAACTGTCTTACTTAGTTAACAACGCTGAGGAATTTTCTACGCTAAGTTCATTACGTCTACGTGTAATAGCGAAGTATTTAGACATTTCTACCATTATGGTTTGGCTACTTGCTAGGAAACTTGAAATTAGTGATTTGACAATTTCAGGCCAGTCTTCCGTTGCTATTGCTACAGGGTTAGAGAGCATAATGAAGGATGACTCAGTATCTGCATTTCTACCATTGCAAGTTCTTGATGCGCCTGTATCTGTTCAAGCTATTTTATGTAATTTACATCAGAAATTAATCGAAGAGTCTGCACAATTGACTGCTATGGAATCTTTAACTTGTAATCCCCCCGAAAAACCCCAGTATGAAGTGACCCCCAATAGTTGGACGGTTTAGTTTACTGGGTCCTTAAGGACTGAATTCGGTATTGCACTGGGCTCAGTCCTTTTAGTTTTAGTTTAATCCGTTCGTGATTGTAGTAGTTAATGTATTCATGAATTGCTTTTTTAAGCTGATCGACGGATTGCCATTTTTGCACATAAAACAATTCAGATTTCAACGTACCGAAGAAGCTTTCCATCGCGGCATTGTCTAGGCAATTCCCTCTGCGCGACATACTTTGCGTCAGCCCCTGGTCAGTCAGTAGCCGTTGGTAAGCCCTATGTTGATAATGCCAGCCTTGGTCAGAATGAACGAGTGGTTTCTCTGTTTTTTTGAGTCGCTTTTTTGCTTTTTCCAGCATCTGCGTGACGAATTTAAGCACAGGATGAGCGCTCATCTCATGCGCAATAATTTCCCCGTTATACAGATCCATCATTGGCGATAAATACAGTTTTTCTCCTGCCACCTTAAACTCAGTCACATCCGTCACCCATTTTTGATTGGGCGCCAACGCGTTGAACTGGCGCTGCAAGAGATGGGGTGCAATGCGTCCTTCTTGCCCTCGGTAAGCTCGATATTTTTTAATACGAACGATGGATTTTAGGCCTAGTTTCTGCATAATTCGCTGTACCTTTTTATGGTTCACAACCTCACCCGATTGACGCAATGCAGCCGTAATACGACGATAACCGTAACGACCTTGATGGTGGTGGTACAAGGCGTTGACTTTCACTTTTAACGCGGCTAGCGGATCAGTCAAACGTTGTTTAGCCAGGTGATAGTAAAACGTACTACGCGAGAGCTGGGCAATGCGCAGTAAAGTACTTAACTCGTATTTTTGCCTTAGCTCAGCGATTACACGCGCTTTTTCTTGGGCAAGAGACCCGTTTTCTGTGCGTGTTCTTTTTCCTGCAGTAAGGCATCGAGCTTTTTTAAGTACGCATTCTCCGCGCGTAAATACGCATTTTCTTTTCGCAGTTGAGCTAACGCTTCATCGTTTGTCGCTAAACGGGTTTTGGGTTTTTTAAGCGTTGGTGTTTTCATTCTTGGTGGTCGTCCTTTAGGCCGTGGCTCGAGCGCAATGAGTCCACCTTTATCATACAACCTCTCCCACTGACTGACGACTCCTGCACCACCTCGAATATCAAAATAGGCCACCGTTTCTCGTAAAGATACCTGGTTTTGCCTCATATATGTCAGGACTTGCAGTTTAAATCTAGCTGAATAAGAGCTGTGTTTCTTAGTAAACGCTCGACTGCCATGGTACTGATAACGTTGAAGCCAATAGCGAATCGCGCTTTTATCAATACCATAAAGATGTGATAAGGCAGCAATGCTAATGTCCACTTCCCCTAAACTGAGACAGTCATAATTGGAGTTTTCTGCGATACTTTAGGTAGGAGACGATAATGAAGAAATCACGATTTACTGAATCGCAAATTATTGCGGT
>NZ_JBYBKW010000018.1:0-13678 GCF_057475285.1 Paenalcaligenes sp. DL 309 | reverse complement strand
CCGAAACCTTGCGCTCGTTCGCCAGCCAGGACAGAAATGCCTCGACTTCGCTGCTGCCCAAGGTTGCCGGGTGACGCACACCGTGGAAACGGATGAAGGCACGAACCCAGTGGACATAAGCCTGTTCGGTTCGTAAGCTGTAATGCAAGTAGCGTATGCGCTCACGCAACTGGTCCAGAACCTTGACCGAACGCAGCGGTGGTAACGGCGCAGTGGCGGTTTTCATGGCTTGTTATGACTGTTTTTTTGTACAGTCTATGCCTCGGGCATCCAAGCAGCAAGCGCGTTACGCCGTGGGTCGATGTTTGATGTTATGGAGCAGCAACGATGTTACGCAGCAGGGCAGTCGCCCTAAAACAAAGTTAGGCCGCTTCGCATGAGTGCAGTCAAACAAAACATCTATTGCGTCCTTCGGTGGATTCTTTGCGGGTGCGGACTACTGTTTATTTTAATTTCGTCCCTGCGAATTTACGATGCAGTACATTACAGCCACCTTCGGCCACCTCGCGATATTAAGAATATTCAGGATTTTCGACGCTGGAATCCGGCTTTGCAGGCAGCTCAACTTATAATGTTTCACGGTTCAACATACTACGTTGTCCGCGGTCCATTCGCTCGCGTTTTGGCTTCGGGTCCATCTGAATATTACTTCGACCACAACGGAAATTATGTTGGAAGAAACGTAGATATTGGAGATTTCTATGAACCTGTGATATTTTCAGCAAAAGACGCGCAGAGAAAAGACATCGAAATTGATCACATCCCAATGAATGTGCAATGAAAACACAGCTAGTTTTAATGAAATAATTTATCAATAACGCAAATAGGCGCAAGAAATGAAAGAATCTCGGCCTAACCCTTCAATCAACAGGGACAGTCCAAAGCTAGCGCTTTGTCCCGCCCCTTATTTCAAACGTTGGGCGAACCCGGAGCCTCATTAATTGTCAGCCGTTAAAATTAAGCCCTTTACCAAACCAATACTTATTATGAAAAACACAATACATATCAACTTCGCTATTTTTTTAATAATTGCAAATATTATCTACAGCAGCGCCAGTGCATCAACAGATATCTCTACTGTTGCATCTCAATTATTTGAAGGAACTGAAGGTTGTTTTTTACTTTACGATGCATCCACAAACGCTGAAATTGCTCAATTCAATAAAGCAAAGTGCGCAGCGCAAATGGCACCAGATTCAACTTTCAAGATCGCATTATCACTTATGGCATTTGATGCGGAAATAATAGATCAGAAAACCATATTCAAATGGGATAAAATCCCAAAAGGAATGGAAATTTGGAACAGCAATCATACACCAAAGACGTGGATGCAATTTTCTGTTGTTTGGGTTTCGCAAGAAATAACCCAAAAAATTGGATTAAATAAAATCAAAAATTATCTCAAAGATTTTGATTATGGAAATCAAGACTTCTCTGGAGATAAAGAAAGAAACAACGGATTAACAGAAGCATGGCTCGAAAGTAGCTTAAAAATTTCACCGGAAGAACAAATTCAATTCCTGCGTAAAATTATTAATCACAATCTTCCAGTTAGAAATTCAGCCATAGAAAACACCATAGATAACATGTATCTACAAGATCTGGAGAATAGTACAAAACTGTATGGGAAAACTGGTGCAGGATTTACAGCAAATAGAACCCTACAAAACGGATGGTTTGAAGGGTTTATTATAAGCAAATCAGGACATAAATATGTTTTTGTGTCCGCACTTACAGGAAACTTGGGGTCGAATTTAACATCAAGCATAAAAGCCAAGAAAAATGCAATCACCATTCTAAACACACTAAATTTATAAAAAAATCTAATGGCAAAATCGCCCAACCCTTCAATCAAGTCGGGACGGCCAAAAGCAAGCTTTTGGCTCCCCTCGCTGGCGCTCGGCGCCCCTTATTTCAAACGTTAGGCATTTGCGAGGCCTCAATGACTGCGGATAGAAATAAAACGAAAGAAATCCTACAGCGCGTGGAAGAAACACTAGATACAGCCAAACAAGGCCTCTCTGATTTGGTAGAACCATCTCGAACTAGGCGTAATACTGGCCTTAGAAATCTCATAGCATTCGGGAGATCGGTAACCTTTGTTATGCAGAACCTTCGGGGGGTCAGTGGCTTAGACTTTGATTCATGGTATTTACCGCATCAAGAAATGCTAAAGGCTGATCCATTAATGCGTTACTTTGTTGATGCCCGGAATGAGCTTGAGAAGCAAGGTAAATTAAGCGTAGCAACAAGCTGCAACATCAACGCATTCTCACCTGGCGATATGAAAAAGTTCGGTCGTCCACCACGTGGCGCCACATCATTTTTTATCGGAGACCAACTGGGCGGCTCGGGATGGATGGTAGAACTATCTGATGGCAAAACAGAGAAATATTATGTTGAACTGCCATCCTCAGTGGGAGAAGTAAAGCAACATTTTACAAATTTCCCCGCAGCAAAAGCACCAGAACTCGCAAACTTAAGCATTGAGGAATTATGCTCGATGTATATAGAAAAACTCGACACTTTGTTAAATAATGCAAAATCACATTTTCTTAATGAACAACAACCACAACAAGCAAAAATAAAAAGTAGGTCTCATTTAAGAATTGTGAAATAGTAAATGCCTAACCCTTCAATCAAGTCGGGACGGTTAAAAGCTACGCTTTTAACTCCCCTCGCTGCGCTCGGCGCCCCTTATTTCAAACGTTAAACATCATGAGGGAAGCGGTGATCGCCGAAGTATCGACTCAACTATCAGAGGTAGTTGGCGTCATCGAGCGCCATCTCGAACCGACGTTGCTGGCCGTACATTTGTACGGCTCCGCAGTGGATGGCGGCCTGAAGCCACACAGTGATATTGATTTGCTGGTTACGGTGACCGTAAGGCTTGATGAAACAACGCGGCGAGCTTTGATCAACGACCTTTTGGAAACTTCGGCTTCCCCTGGAGAGAGCGAGATTCTCCGCGCTGTAGAAGTCACCATTGTTGTGCACGACGACATCATTCCGTGGCGTTATCCAGCTAAGCGCGAACTGCAATTTGGAGAATGGCAGCGCAATGACATTCTTGCAGGTATCTTCGAGCCAGCCACGATCGACATTGATCTGGCTATCTTGCTGACAAAAGCAAGAGAACATAGCGTTGCCTTGGTAGGTCCAGCGGCGGAGGAACTCTTTGATCCGGTTCCTGAACAGGATCTATTTGAGGCGCTAAATGAAACCTTAACGCTATGGAACTCGCCGCCCGACTGGGCTGGCGATGAGCGAAATGTAGTGCTTACGTTGTCCCGCATTTGGTACAGCGCAGTAACCGGCAAAATCGCGCCGAAGGATGTCGCTGCCGACTGGGCAATGGAGCGCCTGCCGGCCCAGTATCAGCCCGTCATACTTGAAGCTAGACAGGCTTATCTTGGACAAGAAGAAGATCGCTTGGCCTCCCGCGCAGATCAGTTGGAAGAATTTGTTCACTACGTGAAAGGCGAGATCACCAAGGTAGTCGGCAAATAATGTCTAACAATTCGTTCAAGCCGACGCCGCTTCGCGGCGCGGCTTAACTCAAGCGTTAGCAGAAATCAACCACGAGGAAATAGCATGTCAAATAAAATAAGCCTACCAAGCAACTGGGTCTGTAATGGTGCAGAATTAAAACCAAAAACTGGGGCATCTTCATCCAATACATGGGTGCTTTCTGGCAAGGAAATTAAGCCGAAGGTTAGTGCTTCGTCATCAAATACCTGGGTTTGGGACGGGAAAGAGCTCAAACCGAAGGTCAGTGCCAGCTCGTCAAACACTTGGGTGATTGAAGGAAATAAAGCGAAACCTAAAGTCAGCGCTAGTTCGTCTAATACCTATGACACCAATGGGCAGCCAATACTGGTCATTGCAGCGCAGCTGGTTCTTCGCCTCTGGTAATACCACCTAAAATTAGCAGATGAACGCCTGAGATTGAAAGATGAGTATCACAGAGAGATTTGAAAATTGGGCGCTGGGCTATTCCGGGTGTGATGGCGGAGATCTTGGATATCCATCAAGTCCGAGCACTTGGGTATGTGGTATAGAGTGGGGTGGTGGTCATACTCCAGAGGCGTTAGTGGCTCACATGGAAGAGGATGTGAGCTACGCGCCAAGAGGTTATACGGACTGGACAGAAAATTTAGCCTACATCTTTAACTGGCAAGTAATGAAGTTACTTTCAGCTATCAATGGTGGCTCCGTTTCAGACTATAAAAAATTCGCAGAGACAGTTAAGCCATTTGTTGAAGGCAGCTCCGGCTACTTCAAAATGAACCTGTACCCTATAGGCTTTAAAGACACTAGTTATGCTCGGTGGCACGATAACTTTTCAAGTATTACTGGCTTCCAGAGTAAGGCTGATTACCTTGAGTGGTGCTCGGCTTGTCGGTTCCGTGAAATTCGGCAGTGGGCAAAGTCGGCGGCTCCAGAATTGATATTGTGTCTCGGAAAAACATACATTCAAGACTTTAGGGCTGCTTTCCACAACGAGAACAGCAGTTTTTCTCACGAAATTATCGATGACCGCGATCTATTCTGGTGTGTCAATGATCAGGGATCAATCGTTGCGGTAATTCCATTTATGGTTAATCGAAATGGTTTGGTAAAGAATGTTTCAATTCAAAAGTTCGGTGAGCGAATATCGCAACTGCTAACAAGTCAAAGCACGCGGACGCAGCAAAGCTGCGCCGGTGTTTGAAGCGCTAGATATTGCTTCTAACATTCAAACATTTCAGTTCACAATAAATCAGGGTGACACCTTCCAAATAGATAATGTCCAAGTCAAAACTACATGGCAAGACGGCACCTCATTTGAAGATTCTCAAAAGCCAGTAGAACAATTAGAAATGGCATATGCTAATAATCTGAATTTTGACCCCACCGAGTTAAATGAAATGGGAGCCGCCCAGATCTCCTATGTGTTCTCCATGATAAAAATGCGCGCAAAATAGCGTAGGAGAATGATCGTGATTTCATATTGGAAAAATTCTAAAGAAATATATGACGATGACGGACTAACTCTTATTATTGGCTGGTACGACCATAAAAATATGCACAATGGTGGGGTGAAAGCTCTTGGCGTTCATTGGGGTGATTATCCCAAGTCGCGTGGTATTTTGAGTCCATGTGTTGTTCCTGAATCAACAAGAAATGCGATGCTATCCGGGTTGCTTCACCAGTCGATCATGAATGGCAATAGAAAAGAAGTAGCTTCGCTTACCGAGGCTATTAATTTCTTTAGGAGCCTCTGAATAACTCCCCACTTTTTGCGATAATAGCCGCATCGACCTTTTTTTAGCCCAGTGAGCCGAATCATGAGCCAGTTGACCTTTGCCGAAGCAGAATACCAGAACAAAAAGCGTAAGACGCGTCGTGAGATTTTCTTGGAAAAAATGGATGCCATTATTCCTTGGAAGCGCTTGGAGAATCGCGCCGCTAAGCATTACCCAAAAGGTGAAATGGGGCGTCCCCCTTATCCACTCAGTGTGATGCTGCGTGTGCATTGCTTGCAGTTGTTCTACAACCTTAGCGATCCTGCTCTGGAAGATTCGCTGTATGAAATTGAATCAATGCGCCGCTTTGCAGGATTGCGTTTGTCAGACAGTATTCCTGATGAAACAACAATTTTAAACTTCCGTCACTTCCTTGAAAAGCATGGGCTGGGCAAGCTATTTCTGAAGGAAATTAACAAGCACTTGCAGCATCAAGGCTTGCTGTTTCGCGAAGGCACCATTGTGGATGCCAGCATTATTTCCGCACCGAGCTCAACGAAAAATCAAAGCCGCAAGCGCGACCCAGAAATGCATTCCAGCAAGAAAGGCAGCCAATGGCACTTTGGCATGAAGATGCATATCGGCGTGGATGATGTCACAGGTATGATTCATAGCGTGGAAAGTACGGCTGCCAATGTGCACGACGTAACCATGACTGCAAGCCTTCTACATGGCGAAGAAAAGCGTGTATTTGGTGATGCTAGGATACCTAGGTGTTGAAAAACGCAGGGAAAACAAAGAGCGCAAAAATCTTGCCTGGCTGATCAGTGCTCGAATCAGTAAGCGTAAAACCATGACCGAAAATGAGCAGGAAATTGAAAAAATGAAAGCCAAGCTACGCGCTAAAGTTGAGCATCCGTTTCGCTACATCAAGTGCGTATTTGGCTATAACAAAGTTCGTTACAAAGGGCTTGATAAAAACCATAACCGTTTGTGCCTGCTGGCGGGGCTAACGAACCTCATGATCGGTAGGAAATACTTGCTGGCTTAGGGTTAGTGCGCCCTTAATCCGCCAAAACGGCGAATTAAGGGCTAAAAGAGGTGGTTTTACCTCGAAAACGGCCTTTTTTAGCTGTTTTTTTGAGTTTTCGAGTCATTTTCTGAAAAGCTCAATAATAAGCTGAGATTTTCAGAGGCTCCTTCACTCAAAAGATCCCTATGAACTGATGTTTTAACATAGGTGTTGCATTGATCAGTTGAATCTACAGTAGCCTTTTTTAATATATCTTTTTCCATTTCAACCTGGCGAATACGCTTTTCAAGCTCACGTATTTTGAGTTGATCGGGGGTCATTGGCGTGGCTTTTGATGTTTCACCGTTACGCTCTTGGCGTAACTGGCGAACCCATCTATCCATGGTTGAATAACCAACACTCATGGCATCCGCTGCCTCTCTAACTGTGTAGTTTTGATCAATAACTAATTGTGCTGCTTCGAGTCGAAACCCAGGGCTAAAATTACGTTGTGGTCTTGTTTTCATAAATTCACCTAATTGCTCATGGGTGCATAATAGCACCTCTAATTAGGTGGCCAGATTCACTATGCCACTACAGTAGTCTGAGTGAAGCTATCTGTATTTCAGACGAATTACTGGATGGCAAAGTTTGTGGCCGAATAGTGGTCGATGTGAATCGCTGATAGGTAAGTTCTCACTTAATCCATTAGAGTAGCCTTATCTGCTGGCTCATCAAACCTACTGTCACGAAAAGTGCGACGGTAATTGGAGGGCGAAGTGCCCAGCTGAGTGGAAAAGTGCTGACGCAATGACAGCGCGGTGCCGAAACCAACGTCTGCGCTGATGCGTTCAATCGATAAATCGGTGGTTTCTAGCAAGTGTTGTGCTCTGGCGACCCGTTCAGCGTTTAACCATTGACTCACCGTCGTACCCGTCATATCCCGAAAGCGTCGGGTAAAGGTACGGCGACTCATGTTCGCCTCGTCCGCCAAGGTATCGACCGATAAGGGTTGCGATAGCTTATCACGCGCCCATTCCAGTAAGTCTGGCAGGCGGTTATCGCTGGACAGTTGTTGTACGGGGCGTTCAATGTATTGGGCTTGGCCGCCTTGCCGGTGTGGTGGGGTAACCAGCATGCGGGCAAGGTGATTTGCTGTTTCAAAGCCGTGGCGTTGCCGGATCAAGTGCAGGCAGCAATCAATGGCAGCAACGGTTCCAGCCGAGGTGATAATGTTGTCATCAGCCACATACAACACATCTGGACGAAACACAGCCTGTGGAAAACGCTGCGCAAACATGTCACGTACTGCCCAGTGGGTGGTCGCTTCTCTTCCATCGAGCAGCCCAGCATCACCCAACACAAAAGCCCCCAGACACAAACCCACAATCAGTGAGCCCTGAGCATGGGCGAGTTGTAACGCTGAAATCAACTCGGCGGGTGCAGGCAACTCAGCATTTTTCCATGCAGGAATTATGATGATATCGGCCTGTTCCATGGCCTCCAACCCATCGCGCACCTCAATCACCACGCCCTGATCACTGCTAACAGAGCCAGGGGTTAGCGTGCAGTAGGTCAGATTGTAACGCGGGGATCCGGGTGGGTTTTCACTCGTACCGAACACCAGCCCCGGTACAGAAAAATGAAACAAGCTTATGCCCTCAAAAGCAAGCACGGCAATCTCTACATCACTCATAAATACCTCTGCAATTAGTTATTGGCCCGATTATATTGATTATTGTCATATAGGCCACTTTTGCACATACGATGTACGTTTTAGACTGAGCACTATTATTAACCAATAACGTATTTGGAGTTGTACACATGTCCATTAAGATTCTCGCGAGCTCCCTTGCTTTGGCAATCAGCCTTGCCTCCGGCGTTGCATTTGCCCAGACAACTGCGATCGATGTTTCACAAGCGGCCCAAGAAGCTGTGCAACTGCAACAGATTCGCAATGCCACAGTAAAAGTCACCTACGCAGATACAACTTTCCTGATCGACCCGATGCTGTCAAAGAAAGGCACTTACCCCGGCTTTAAAGGAAGCTACCGTAGCGAGTTACGAAATCCCTTGGTAGATCTGCCAATGTCGGAACAAGAAGTACTCGCTGGAGTCGATGCGGTCATCGTCACTCATACGCATCTGGACCACTGGGATGATGCTGCGCAGGAGTTCCTGCCCAAGGACATTCCGTTGTATACACAGCATCAGGCCGATGCCACTCTTATTCGTTCGCAGGGCTTCACCAATGTCCGAGTACTATCTGACAAGGCTGAGTTCGGCGGGGTGACCCTGAGCAAAACTGGCGGCCAGCACGGTACAGATAACATGTACGCATTGTCTGAAGTGGCAACTCTCCTAGGTGATGCCATGGGTGTGGTTTTTCAGGCCCCCGGTCACAAAACACTCTATCTTGCAGGGGATACCATCTGGCGTGATGAAGTTGATCAGGCGCTGGCTGAATACGAGCCTCAAGTAATCGTGCTAAATGCGGGTTATGCGATGCTGAACGGCTTTGACGCATCCATCATCATGGGTAAAGAAGATGTACTGCGCGCCGTTCAAGCTGCTCCGAACGCCACTATAGTTGCTACCCACATGGATGCCATCAACCATATGGCCCTGAGCCGTGAAGAGCTGAAGAAATATGTAGAAGAAAACAACATTCAAGATAAGGTTGAGATTCCCGAAGATGGCGCCTTGATAGACTTTTGATCAAACCAGTGACTTCTAAATAATAATATCTGACTAACCTGTAGTGGTTTAATGAAACCGGACACACTTTAAGGCGCTATAGTAGCGTGACTTATCACGGTGTCAGATTATGATAGTATTTACTTAGGGTAACCTGGTTCGCATCATTGGGATCTCTACCAAAGCACCTGCCTTCAAGTTTAAATTCTTCTGTTTAATCTAGCACAGCACGTTGCTCATCAATTGGTTCTTTCGTTTTTTGATAATTAACCTCTTGATGATCTGTTTTATAAGTGTGTCTGAACAAATATTTCACCATGGATTCAGTGTAGCTACCTCATTGACCTCCGAAGTCCATCCAGTCTAAAGAGAGTACTGAGCAGATGCTTTCCCTTTACTAGCATTCTGTATAGCACCTTTCTGTCTCGCTGTTATATCTTGAAAAGTACTTAAAAACTAATCCCAATCACTAATACAATAGCAACGAAAGTCTTCTTGATATGTGAATGTTTTTTAGTTCCTAACTATTTTCCCCTCGCAGAGACTTATCAAAAACGGTCGTTTATGAGACAAATTAATAAAGCCCTTCACAGGGCTCTTTTTATGCATTAATCTGTAGCTTAACTCATCTCATAATCAAAGTATCTTAAACCATGTCTCAAAACTCAAAAAGAATCGGCTATGCCAGGGTCAGCACAGACGACCAAGATTTAAGCTTACAACTTGATGCTTTAACCGCTTCAGGGTGTGAAACCATTTACAAAGACAAAGCCAGCGGTAAAGACGTACAACGTACCGAGTTTGAGTTTTGTCTACGCTCTTTAAGAAAAGGGGATACGCTGGTCGTTTGGCGGATGGATAGATTGAGTCGAACCTTGCATGACCTGGTAAGTACTATTACAGAATTGGAAAGCAAAGGGATTGGCTTTGAAAGCCTAACGGAAAAGATAGAGACAAAGAGTGCTACAGGGAAACTGATGTTTCACGTCTTTGCAGCAATGGCCGAATTTGAGCGCAATGTAATCCGTGAACGTACACATGCTGGTTTAAAAGCAGCACGAGCACGAGGCAGAGTGGGAGGTCGTCCGTCTAAACTTAATGAGCAGCAAAAGAAAGAAATTAGAGCGCTTCTGCGTGACCCTTCAATCAGAGTCGTAGATATAGCTAAACGCTACGAAGTGAGTCGAGCGACAATTTATAGGAATATTGATGTTAGTGAGAGATAGTGTGGCCGGCGAGCATTAAACGTGTCTCTGAGTCTCTAATTACAAATTACCTACAACGCCCTTTGTTGATCAATTATGGTCAAGCAAAGGGCATTTTTAGTTTTAAGTTTGACTCGTTAGGCAGGTAATGGGCTATTGGCTTCTTCTTTTAGTCGTTCCACTAACCAGACCTTAATAATGGACTGCCGTGTGACGCCAATCCGTGCGGCTTCACGGTCAAGCGAATCCACCACCCATGCGGGAAAATCCACATTCACGCGTTTCGTGTCTTGATTGACGCGACGAGCCGTCGATAAGTCTAGGTCGTCCAGTATATCTTCTACGCCTTCATCAAATTTGGCATCAAAGTCTTTAGCTTTCATAGATTTCTACCTCCTTCCTACGTGATCGCCTAACTGAGATGAGGCGAATGGCTCCATTTCGAAGCGTCACCACCGCTGACCAGTGCTTATCATCAATAAGTCCAATCATAAGAAAACGGGGTTCATCGTCTGATTTTGCCACGATTTCTAACAGGTTTGGATCACTCCACAAACGCTGCGCCCCTTGAAAGTCGATACCGTGTTTTTCAAGGTTCTTTTGGCTTTTAGCGGGATCAAATTCAAAATGGATCATGAGTATAAATTATACCTTTTTTACTCATAAAGCAAGAGAGTATTAGTTACCCATGATGTAACTTTTCATCAACAAGGCATTGATTGCGCCAATACACTTTTCACATAGTAAAAAAGATATTAGATAATGTGAACTATGAGTTTCCACCAAGGAACTATAAGAGCATAATCTATGCCGCTAAAAATATTAAAATTAATTAAAATTTTAGCGGAATAGTATTTGAATTTAAGATGAATATTGCTGACAGTGTTGCAAAAGCCTCGGCTTGCGATTATGATTTGAGATCTAATCAGCTTTGAAGGTTTATGTCGCTATGACCGATCACAATCAAAATTCATCTGAACCAGCTCTAAATTATCCCAGGGATTTTGGGGTAAAAGCTCGCATGGCACAAGACCTAGCGGGCTTCTCAGGAACTCCTAGAGAGTTTAGAGATTTCTTTGCTTACAAAACTAGAACAGAAGGTAGATACCTTACCTATACGCCTGAGGACATTCGTAAACTACGTTTAGCTGAGTTAGGGATTGATGAAAATAGCCCTGCTCCTGAAAAGGAACTACCCGCTATTATTGTTTCGCATACAAGTAAAGGCGGTGTAGGTAAGACAACACTCGCCTCAAACTTAGCAGTAAGCTTCGCTCTGCATGGCCATAAGACCTTACTTATCGACACAGACCCCCAAGGGTCAGCCTCAGAGATTATGGGCGTGGATACGGCAATAGAAGACATAATCCATATCGGTCATCTTTTAAAACAACAAGTAGAAGGGCAAGATGTTGATCTAGAAGAAGCAGTGAAGTCCATCTATCCTGGGAATATGCTTGATTTACTTCCAGCAGATATCACTTTAGCGACTTCAATCTCTTGGATGGATCGAATGTCAGTGGTTGATAACGCATTCACTTTATTTCTTGAAAGAAATAGAGACTTCTTCTCTAAGTATGAAGTGATTGTTATTGATACAGCACCATCCACCTCTAGACTCACTGAGATAGTTATTAATGCAGTAGATAAAGAGATAATAACGCCTGTGACTACGGACGGTCAGAGCATCAAAGCATTACGAGTGCTATCGGGTATTCTCTATTTAATAAATGAGCAAAGAAGTGAAACGAAAGAAAGAGTTAGCTCTTTTGTCATCGCAAATGCTTTTAGAAGGTCAAAAGAAGCCATTATGGGTCTAAGAAGACTCAAGCAGGAATTCTCTGTTCAGCTCTACCCTCACCCTATTCCCCACTCTCCAGCATTTACTCGTCAATTTAGTTTGACTGAACTTGCTCCAGCAGAAAACCTTCCAGGTGTTGAAAGACAGCCTACATCTCTTGGGGCTAAAGATATGATGGATCTAGCCCAATTCTTAATTGAGAGATTCGAGGTAAAGATAAGGGGTAAAGATAATCACTATAAATTGACGGACCAGCTATGAGCCAAAAGAAACCCGACAATAAAGACACGCCTACGCCTAGAATGAAAAAGCCATTCGAACCCAGAAGAACTAGGAGTAGAGCTAGTATTGACGAATTAGTAGGTCCTATGGATAAATCAATAGGCCCTACCGATTTAGGTAATGCCTTTCTCGCAGCTACCAGCGTTCGAGGAACCCCTGAAGAAAACCCTAAGAATACAAAAGCTGACGACGCTTATATAAAGCCTAACGAGTTTTTAGAATCAAAAAATCATGACGAGCATAGCCATCCAACAGCCTCAAGTTCTCACTCTGACACTTCAGAATTTGAAGCATTAATTCCTGTTAGTAAAATTCGAGAAAATGCTAAACTACAGCCACGATTACGCATCAACGAAGAGCATGTCTTATCTCTAGCAGAGAAATTTGATCAGTACGGTCAAATGAACGCAATAATAGTTCGACCCGTCGATGATTCAAATGACTCTATGTATGAAATTATCGGTGGAAACCACCGATTCAGAGCTGCCAAACACTTGAGATGGGAGTCAGTTCGATGTCATGTTAAAAATATCACTTTCGGCGAAGCTCAGATTTTAGCGATAGATGATAACGACTCCAATCTCCCTACTTCAGACTACGAAAGAGCCCTTGCTTACCAACGTCTATTAGACTCAAACGCAGTGCCTAATCAATCTGCTTTAGCAAAGAGCCTTGGAATTAGTAGAGCAAGAGTTTCCCAGTGCTTAAGTTTTACAGCCCTACCCAAAGAGGTTTTGGCGGTCTTAGATAAAAAACCCGATTTGTTTAATTATGTGATTGCTATTGAGCTAAGAGACTTGATCAAAGAGCTTACGCCAGAAGGTGAAGAGCCAAACTCCAAGCTAATTGAACACATGACCAAAGGCGTTTCTAGAGCACTCAATGGCTCTCCAGTGACAGGAATTGCATCGTGGGTCAAGGGTAAATTTATTGGAAGAACACCATTTAAACCTAAAGATGACTCTTTAGTTTTTTCAAATAAAGGGGGTAAGGTTGTATTCAAAACCAAAATACAAAACGACTCAATTATCTTTGACCTTGGGAAAGAGACCAGCCCCGATAAAGTTGAAATACAAAAGTATCTAAGCGAAGCGCTGATGAATTTTCCTAAAATTAATCAAGAAGGCTCAGACTAAGCCCTCACCTCCACTAAGCCCCTAGTAATTTAATTAGGGGGGGTTTAATGGGTGTAGAAAAGTGTTAAGTTACTTAACAACCCAGCCTTAACTGAAAATACTCAGTCACTCACTAATTCTGTATTGATGGATGTGTTAAGTAGCTTAACAACTCTGTGATTTGAAAAAACTGTTAAGTGGCTTAACAAAACCCTGTTCCGCTAATCTGTTAAGTAACTTAACAACTCAGTTATCTAGCGTCTCCCGCGTGAAGCTCGGATCGCTACCAAGAAAGAGGCTGCGAAAGTGTTAAGTAGCTTAACAACCTAGCCTTAACT
>NZ_JBYBKW010000017.1:0-14772 GCF_057475285.1 Paenalcaligenes sp. DL 309 | reverse complement strand
TTACAACGAAGAGCGCACGCACGAAAGTTTAGGTGATATTCCCCCGTCGGTATACCGACAACAACTGGAAAACTCTAGTTTAGAACTGTGTCAGTAATGGGGAAGTGGACAATACCCCCTACTCTTCGCTATACACTGTAACAAGATAATAAATAGCAAGGCAAAATATTTCAGTGAGTAAAGACTGGATTAGCCCTGCGCTCACTCTTAAGAGAGCCCCATGTATTACGATAATAGCCGTCTCGTTTTTTCCCCCTCAGACGTAGTGCAATTTGTAGACAGTCCTTTTGCCTCGTGGATGGAGCGTTTGGTTTTGGTTAATCCCGATCAGGTAGCGCAAGCGGATGCGGATGACTCATTCATGAGTATGCTCCAGGATAAAGGCGCTAGCCATGAAAAAGCTTTATTAGAAACGTTTAAAGCTCAAGGCAAGTCCATTGCCATGATTGACGAAAAAGAGGATAAGAAAAAAGCCACGCTTGAGGCAATTGAAGTGGGGGTAGAGGTGATATTTCAAGCGTATTTAACGGGAGAAAATTTTGTTGGCTATGCGGATTTTCTTGTTAAAGTCGATGGCGCCAGTGAGCTAGGGAATTATCACTATGAAGTGTGGGATACCAAACTTTCCAAAGAGTTAAAGCCCGCCTTTACGATTCAGCTTTGCTGCTATCAAGATTTATTAGCACGCATTCAAGGCGTGCGTTCTGAGCATTTTGTCGTGGTGTTGGGCGATGGTAGAAAAGAGCGTTTACGTACAAACGATTACTACTATTATTATCAAAGCGTGCGTGATGACTTTCTGCAATTTCATAAGCAATTCGATAGTAATCAGCGCCCTGATCCGGCTGAGTCCACTAGCTGGGGACGGTGGGGAGAGTATGCCGATACGTTGTTAACTGAGGCCGACCATTTATTACAAGTCGCCACGATTACCCGCTCACAGATCAAGCATTTAAAAGCCGCCGGTATCACAACCATGACGGCCTTAGCGCAAACCAAGAACGAGCATGTACCCCATCTTAATCCCGTGGTCTTTGCGCGTTTAGTGCGTCAGGCGCAATTACAGATTGCCTCCGTTGGCTCAGAAAAACCGCTTTTTGAGGTATTACCCATTGAGCCGAATAGAAAACAAGGCTTAGCGATGCTGCCGCCTGACTCGGCGCTAGATGTGTTTTTTGATATTGAAGGCTTTCCTTTGGTTGAAGGTGGGCTGGAGTATCTCTGGGGCTGCACCTATTTTGATGACTCAGGCAAACGCCAGTTTAAGGATTTTTGGGCGCATAATGCGGCAGAAGAAAAGCAAGCCTTCATAGCATTTATCCACTGGGTATACGAACGCTGGCAGCAAGATCCCACCATGCATATTTATCACTATGCCAGCTATGAGATCACTGCCTGCCGTAAATTAATGGGGCGTTATGGCGTCTGTGAAGAGGAAGTCGATCAACTGCTGCGCAATGAGGTCTTTGTTGATTTATATAAGGTGGTGAGACAAGGCGTACTCATTGGCGAACCCAGCTACTCCATTAAAAATGTAGAGTATATTTACCGGGAAGCCCGCAGTACAGATGTGACGGGAGGCGCAGACTCGGTCGTGGCCTATGAGAACTGGCGCCAACAACCTGATGGGGATACGTGGCAGACCTCTGAGATATTAAACAATCTTCGTGCTTACAACATCGACGATTGCGATAGCACCCAAGAGTTAACGGAGTGGCTACGTAATCAGCAGGCTCAGCATGAAATAGCCTACTTAGGCCGTGAAGAGCGGGTGGAGCCTGAGATTTCCGAAGAGTTAACCGCAAAAATTGAATTACGCGATCACTTATTAAACGCGGCTCAAAAAACCAAAGAAGCCGATCCAAAAGCTGCCACATTACAAGAAAACCTAGCCTGGTATTTGGAGTTTCACCGTAGAGAAGCCAAACCGGTGTTTTGGACGCTATTTGATCGCTTGGCGATGACAGCCGAAGAGCTGTTTGATGACGCGGAGTGTTTGGCTCTCGGTAAACGCACTGGCAAAGCCGCGTTTAAACCCACGCCTCGCGCCCGAAATCTGGTTTATGAATACTCTTTTGATACCAGCCAGGATATCAAAGGCGTACCCGCCTCCAGCTATTATATTTCCGGCGAGGTGGACGAGGCAGGTAATTCCCTGAAAGTGAACTTTATGAAAGATCACTCGGATTTAGCAGCGGGTATTGTGGCACTGCAAGCCAAAGAGGAACCTCCCGCACAAATCAGCCTCATACCGGATAGTTACGTAAGACCACAACCGATTCCCGAAGCCATCGAAGCAACGGTGAGAGAGTTAAGTGATACAGAAAACATCGCCCCGTGCGCCATCCTTGATTTTCTACAGCGTGATTACCCTCGTATTAAGGGTCATAAAGCAGGAGACCCCATCACCTCAGCCACCGATGCCGCCACTCGTTTAACTCAAATCATTCATGCTATTAGCCAATTAGACAACTCCTATTTAGCCATACAAGGGCCTCCTGGTGCGGGGAAAACCTACACAGCCAAGCATGTAATTGCGGATTTAGTGCGCCAAGGCAAGCGCGTCGCCATTAGCTCAAACTCACATAAAGCGATTAACAACCTACTGATTGGCGCTGCGCAGTACTGCCAAGAGCAGCATATAACGGCGTACTTTGCTTGCGCTAAAGACACCGATCCCGTCATTGCCGATCTGGGTATTGAGATTATCAAAAACGCTGAGATTAGGAATCACACGCATCAACCCTGCGTCATCGGGACCACGGCATGGGGCTTTGCCAGAGAGGATGTGGTGGGGCAATTCGATTATTTGTTTATTGATGAAGCCGGACAAGTGGCAGTGGCCAATTTACTCGCCATGAGCCGTGCTGCCAGTAACCTGGTGTTAATGGGCGATCAAATGCAGCTGGGGCAGCCCACGCAAGGCACGCATCCCGGAGACAGTGGCTTATCCATACTCGATTACCTACTGCACCAAACGCCCACTATTTCTGAAGAAAAAGGGGTGTTTTTAGATACCACCTACCGCATGCATTCAGCGGTCAATCAATTCATTAGTCAGGCTGTTTACGAGGGCAAGCTGCATACTGACCCACAGAATGATCAGCAAACCGTTACCGTTCCCACAGACTATCAAAGTCAACTGGCTCAAGAGGCCGGCATTGTTTATCTACCCGTAGACCACGAAGGCAACACGCAAGCCAGTACAGAAGAAGTAGCGCTCATACAAAAGACGGCCTATGAGTTACTAGGTCGAGATTTTACTGCCAAAGACGGTAGCACCCGCCCTATTAGCTGGGACGATATGCTTTTTGTTGCCCCTTATAATCAGCAGGTAGGCTTATTACAAAGCGCTTTGGGTGAGCAGGCAAAGGTCGGTAGCGTAGATAAATTCCAAGGCCAAGAAGCCCCTATTGTCTTTTTTAGTTTGTGCGCGAGCAATGCCAGTGACTCACCCAGAGGGATGGAATTTTTATTCGACAAAAACCGCATCAATGTCGCGATCTCCCGCGCCCAGTCCTTAGCAATTGTAGTCGCAAACTCCGCTTTAGGTAGTGGCGGGGCGAATAATTTAGACCAGCAGCAAAAATTGAATTTGTTTTGTTATCTAACCAGTTATGCAGCACTGAACAATTATTAAAAACCATTGTATAGCATGGCTGTGAGTTGAATTAGGACAATTACCTTAAAGTTAAGAGATGATTAAATGTCAATAAGTGATGAAAGAAACGGTACGACTGCTAGTGATACTAAGGCTGGATTTATAGAAAAGTGGCCATTAGAACGCTTAAAAACATTAACAGTAGAAGAATATGTTTCAAATGGCGAACAGGAAGGATTTTGTTATGACATTGAACATAATACACCTAACATAGGTAGCATGCGGGGTGGAAGCTCACAAAAATTTGGTCTGTATAAGCGCGGAAATAATCAAAACGAGGCGAAGAACGTTTATTTAGACTCTAATAAGATTTATGTTTGGAGAAACCTACTTGGGAATGACCTAGACACAGCTTTTAAAGAAATCCGTGAAAAACTAGTAGAAATTGTTGAAGCGACAAAAAGTGGTAGTTTAGATGCTATTGATCAAGTAAATGCTCCATTTTTTTGGCCTGTATTTAAATGGAAAATTGCTTTTATGTATGCCCCTGAAGGGACGATGGTAGATATTTTCTCACGTGATGCTTTATCTGTTTATTCAGACAATATACTGGAAGCACATAAAGAAATTATTTCAAACTATCAGAAAGACACTTCTATTTGGGACTATGCTCTTGATAAATGGAATGAAATTAAAGCCAAAAAAAAACTTAGCAAAAACTTGTGTATTGATACAGTAGAAATTAGTGATAGTGAAGATAAAGAAGATAGCATGCAAAAACTTAGTCCGCTTAACCAAATACTATACGGTCCTCCAGGTACTGGAAAAACCTACCACACTGTTAACCGTGCACTATCCGCGATTTACGGAATTAATCCTCAGACAACTGAAAAAAACCTTATTGAAGCCATTGAACCTTTAGCTAAAAGACAGTTTGGTGAGGCGCTATTACAAGGTAAAACGGGGCGTGATGTCTTAACAATTCTCTACAACCAGCTAGTCGAAGAAGGCCAAATTGTTTTCACTACTTTCCATCAAAGCTATGGTTATGAGGAGTTTGTAGAAGGTATTAAGCCCGATATCGAAGCAGTAAATGACAACAGTAATATAAGCTATAAAATTGAGAGTGGAATATTTAAAGCAATGTGTGATGCTGCTTTAACAACTGGCTCCCTGCAAGATTTTCATGAGAAAATAGAAGAACTAAAGGTAGAGTGTAGCGAGGCAGATGGAAAGGATGCTTTGGACTTAGGTACTTTTACTATTAGCTATAGGAATGGCAAAACATTCCGAGTAAAACCAAAGAAAAGCAAAAACAAAGATACTGACTATCCAGCATCTATTGAAAATATTGAGAAATATTATAAAAGCTCTACTAGGAAAGGAATTTATAACGCCACGTATGTTTCAGGAATAGTTAACTACCTAATTGAAAAAAAAGGGCTTGTAAAATACCAGTCAGATAATCGGAATAAGAAAAATCATGTACTAATTATTGACGAAATTAACCGTGGTAATATTTCTAAGATTTTTGGTGAGTTGATTACTCTTATTGAAGATAACAAGCGAATAGACGGTGTAGAGGAGACACGTGTTTCTTTACCTTACAGCGACAAAGAGTTTGATGATAATAAAGGGTTTGGTGTACCCAGTAATCTTTACATAATCGGCACAATGAATACAGCTGACCGCAGTATTGCTTTGATGGATACAGCGCTGCGACGCCGATTCGAGTTTGTGGAAATGATGCCTAATGCGGATTTATTAAAAGGTGAAGATGGCTCACCCATTACTACTGATGAAGGTATAAATTTATGTGAGTTACTTAAAAAAATCAATGCGCGCATCAGTTATTTGTATGACCGCGACCATCAAATTGGCCATTCCTACCTAATGGGAGTAGAAAACAAGACAGATTTAGATCACGCTTTCCGCAATAAAATCATTCCACTACTGCAAGAGTATTTCTATGACGATTGGGAAAAAATTCAACTGGTGCTAGGTGATCATCAATCTCAAATTAATGCTTACCCAAAGACGTATGGATTAAATGAAAATGATTGTTTTATCTCTTCAAGCCCTATTGATAGTACCAAGGTGCTTGGGTTTAACTATGATGACTTTCAGGGCGATGTAAAAGAATACCGTATTAATGATGAGTTCACTGTTAATGCTTACTTAAAAATCACAGGTGACTTTCAGATGAAAAGCACAGTAGACAAGGAAGTAAGTGGCGAGCAATAAACACCTTATCATTACGGAATACCAACGCATTACCACGGGTGAACATCTAGGTGATCATTATAAAACGGTCACCCAGGCCCAGTTCGATGCGTTGGAAGCTTTTGTGCTTTCTAATGAGCTAGAAGATGCTAGCAACTACTTAAAGCTTGGGCAAAGAGGTAATCAAAAGTTTTTGCAAGCACAAAATTATATTGGCGTTATTCAACTCAAAGAAGGTTTAACGGTTGAAATTTTGCCGAAAATTGCCCGTAAAACAGGTGATAGCAACCATGACGACGTACGTAGCATAGTCATTAACATGCTAAAAACCTTGCGAGACAGCCCATTTAAGCAAGTCAATACGGCCAGCTTGAAAACACATAAAATGCCCTTGCTTGAGCTATTTATTAGTATGTTCATGCAGGCCACAGAGCAGTTAATTCGTCGTGGGATAAGGAGTGATTATATTCCTTGTGAGGAAAACTCAGCTTTTTTAAAAGGGAAACTGCTTTTTTCGCAAAACTTGAAACACAATTTAGTACATAAAGAACGTTTTTATGTGGCGTTTGATAACTACCTGCCCAACCGACTTGAAAACCGCTTAATCAAAAATACCTTGCTGCTACTTTATAAGCTTTCAGCGTCCTCAAGAAACCAACAACGTATTCGGGAAGCCTTATTTATTTTTGATGACATTGACGCGGTGCGTGATGTTAAGACCGCTTTCTCTAAGCTAAGACTTAACCGTCAGATGAAGGACTATGAGCAGCTGATGGTCTGGAGTCGATTGTTTTTATTAGGTAACAGTTTCACTCCACACAAAGGCAATGCGGTTGCCTTTTCTTTGTTGTTCAATATGAATCTGCTGTTTGAGTCTTATGTGGGAGCTTACTTCAAGAAGTACTGCTCAGGCCACGTCTCGTTACAGCATCGAAGATATCATCTAGCTAAACGGGATACTGACCCAATCTTTGCTTTAAGGCC
Organism: Paenalcaligenes sp. DL 309; assembly: GCF_057475285.1. NCBI lineage: Bacteria > Pseudomonadati > Pseudomonadota > Betaproteobacteria > Burkholderiales > Alcaligenaceae > Paenalcaligenes > Paenalcaligenes sp. DL 309. The sequence goes on along the minus strand of NZ_JBYBKW010000017.1, from coordinate 7,964 downwards.
AGATATTGTGATTGATAGTGGGAAGATTGTTGCTGATGCCAAATGGAAACTACTTGACTCAAATAAATCAAACGCTGGTATTTCTCAAGCCGATATGTATCAAATCTATGCCTATGCGACCAAATATCAAGAAAAAGACAGCGAATGCGAAGTTATTTATCTTATTTACCCAGCTACTGAAAATACAAGAGACGTCAGCACAAATTACAGCTTTGAAGGTGTTAACCACAACAAAAAGGTTCGGTTAAAGGTATTGTTTTTTGATTTGGTGAACGATAGGCTTAACTACTCAATTGACTTAGATGGTAATGATAGAGCGATTGAATCTTAAGCAAGTAAGCTCGAGCAATTCACTTCAAACGCTAAAGTAATACAGTTTTTCACTCATTTTTGATCACACATCAACAAATTAGCTTTTTCTAAACTTATCTTCAATCAACCTCTAGATAAGTCAGATCCGGGTAATAATCCTGAGCATTTACCACAGAAAATATGAGATCAGCGACTTTGATATCGTGTTCTTTGTTTTCAGGCATTTCAAAAAAGAACGTTGCTAGATAACTTAAGTGTTCGGCTAAGGGTTGAGATGACTCTTCCATGATGGCCAATAAAAGGATATCGTCTACATAGCGTGCATACTCGTCTCTGGGCCAATTACTGCCAGAGAAATCTAAAGGATCCCATTTATAAAAGACAATTTCATCGACGCGTTGTTGTAATTGATGAAATAGCGTTTTTGCCTCATTCAAAGAAGACGTTTTTTGCGCGAGGTGCTTTACCAATTGGCGTTCTTCAGGGGTTAAGTGATCCATGGTTTACTTTGACTCTATAGATACTTTTATGAAAAGTGAAGTAAGAAATTCTTGAAGATGGGCTCAACCCTAGGCATTGAAGAATTTAATCGATGATCACCCGGAATTAAATGCAGGCTTGAATCGTTAGTCTTAGAAAATCGAATTGAATTTTCAGGTGGGATGATGTCATCAGACCAGCCATGGACAATTTCTATCTGTGTGTTTTTTGTGGCGTAGTCTTGTTCTTTATAGCTCGGCATATATAAAGCCGGTGCGAGCAAAAAGAGCCCTTTTACTTTAAGTTCTGTATTTTGACTAGCCACTAAAGAGGTGTAGCCTCCCATGCTGGAGCCAACTAGAAGCACATCACGTTCCTCTTCTTTTAAAATCGCAACTAGCATTTCAACACGCTGATCTGGATCCATCACCCCCGTATAATCGATGCTATCGACGGCGTAGCCTTGCGCCTGAGCGATCTCAGCTAACCTGGTTATTTTGCTGCCCCAAGGGCCACTTTCTTTACCATGTGAGAAATAGACTTTCATAACTACAAGGTCTCTTTATTAATTATTTGTTATATATAATTTTTAAATCATTGCCTAACAAGCTTACGTTATCAAACTAACGAAATCAAAGCTGATGATCTGGAATGCAAAAGAAGCACGAGAGCATGCATTTTAGTCTACGCTTCTAGATATAATTAACCTCTTTCTTAAACCATTCCCTAATAATCCATGCCCACCAACAAAACCACCATCGCCCTACTTTTAGACACCGAAACCACCGGCACGAGCCGTAACGATCAAATCATCGAATACGCACACACGCTATTTAGAGTAGACGCCATGACGGGGGAAATTGTGGAGGTATTAGACCAGTACTCTGCTTTTCAAGAGCCGACCGTACCCATTAATCCTTTTGCGCAGCAAGTACACGAGATTAGCCTGGATCAGTTGCGAGGACAAGCCTTAGATGTAGCACACATAGAAAGTAATCTACGTTATGCGCAACTTGTACTAGCCCATAACGTGGGCTTTGATAAGCGTTTTGTTAGTGCTGTTGTACCCAATGCCGAAAGGATGAACTGGCGCTGTACGATGCGCTCCATTGACTGGCTAGCGCAAGGAGTGACAAGCCGTAAGATGGAAGATATTATTCGATTTTATGGAATTAATGCACTGACTAGACATAGAGCCGCTGATGATGTGCGTTGCACGTTAGAAGCTATTCAACAAGTATGCGTTAAAAGTGGCAGGCCACATTTGTGGACGTTGCTCAGTTAAAGGCCAAAAAATGAAACCTAAAAACACCCTAATCATCACCCACGATAACTGCCTAGACGGCATAGCCAGTGAGGCCATACTAAGAGCTAAGTACGGTGACTCCGCCGATTACTTACCCTTAGATCATAATGACTACAGCCCCAAAAACCCAGAAGGCGTAAGCACCTTGCTAGCGAAGTTAAATGCCTACTCAGGAGCTAAGGTCTACCTGGCGGATATTTGTCTATCTATTTTCTGGTTAGAAACTCTACTTAATAATGACAATTCGGTGGTCGTCATCGATCACCATATCTCAGCCGCTAGTACGGTAGCATACTTTCAAGAACGACTAGCCAAGGGAGAAAAACTAGCCATTGCGTTTCTATTTGACGAGAAAAATACACAATCTGGGGCTCTATTAACGTGGAGGTATATCCATGGTGATACGCCAGCCCCTCGTATTATTGAATATATTTCTGATGGGGATATTTGGTCATTTAAGTTCAAAGAAACCAAATGGTTCTACGCAGGCATACTCAACGATAAAAAACCAAATGATGTGCGAGCTTTGCTTACCCAATTAATTATTGAAGATGATATAGAGCTAATCCAGTCTATTGTTTCCAAAGGGAAAGCGTTACATAGCCAGTTTATGGCCGAAGTCTTGGAGCAGGTTTCAGCAGCCATACCGATTGAATTACTGGGTATTAAAGGCCATTTTATTAAAGCGGAACGAAAATATCACTCCGAGCTAGGCGCAGCCATTGCCATCAAGCACGGGGGGTTTGTGCTACTCATAAAAGAGCAGGAAAACGAAAACGACTTAATCTCTTGCAGTCTACGCTCTCATGGTGATATGGATGTGAGCCAAATTGCAACTCACTTTGATGGGGGTGGTCATAAGAATGCGGCAGGTTTTGTTTGTAGCAATCTTAAGGCTTTGAATACACTACTAAAAGAGAATGGGAATAAGTTAATCTTGATGTAATTTATTTTCTTGAGCTAAAAAAGCAAAAATGATACTATATGTAATTATTCGTATCTTTTTAAGAATGAGATGATTGAATCTGAATTACTCTCAAAGGCTTTTATCTTTATGGGAGCCATGTGTTGCCTCATTGTGTTTTTAATTGGGGACAGATAGTAGTGGTGTGACGAGTAGCCTCTTCAATAAATAATGAAAAAAGAAGACTTAATTCGGCGTATTAATTACCAGCTCAAATCTAAAGGTAGAAAGCTAGTTCTCAGCACTACAAAAAGAGAAGTCGCTGTTTATGGTAAGGGCTCTTACTTTATTTCAGAAAAATCGACAGGCTACTTTGTTCGGGAGTTGCGCTCAGATGAAGCACTAGTAGCTTATGCTAGACGTAATGACGCTCTTGAACAGACTGAACACTTAGACTTAGAGAATTCATAATTAACTTTGAGCAATAAAAAGACCCCAAAATGTTGGATAGGTGTTCAACTTCTTGGGGCAAGTTCAGAAAGCGTGGCTTACCTCTAGACAGTTTATTTAGAGTTATTCCTCACCAACTCCTTCTGATTGATAGTTAATAGAAATAACCACAGGCTCAGAACGACCGCCCGAATCATCAATACCTACTAATGTTATTTGATTGATTTCTTCTAAACGATGCCTACCAACAGTAATAGACTTAGAGCCTGATACCAGCTCACGATCACCTAACTGCCAATCATAACCACGCATACGCCCATCTGAATCAGTACAATCTGCCGTGAATCTAACGGAAGTGCTAGACTCACGTTCTGAAACAGTACAAATAGGAACTTGATTTTCAAAGACCTCTACTCGCGTACTTTCCTCAGTGATAACTCCCATTTGTGAAATCATTTTCACACCAATATCATAAACACCTTTTTCAAGGTCTATTTTGGCATAACGACTTAATGATTCCACCGGCTTATCATCAACCGTAAACTCCAAAGAGCCAAAACGATCACGAGGATGACCACCAGAAATACGTGGACGCACCGTTAATGTTAGTGGTTCTCTAAATCCGGCATTATCAGGGCTTAACTCAAGGTTTAACTGATAGGGTATTGATTCCTCAAGGCTCATAGGATGTTCTATTACTGCTTCATGACCACGAGCATCCGTAATCACAACTCGCACCGTATAGTTACCTGCCTCTAGCACATTAAACTTACGAATAATGTCACGAGAATCATCAAGCATCTCGATAGGCTCAGGTAATGTCCACTCGTACTTCACATCCTCTAAGCGATTTCCAACGGCTTGCATTGGGCGAATAGTCATCGTCACTAAGGCAGGTGCATAAGGCGCATTAGCTTGATAGTGCATAGCAAAATCTGGCCAGATGTATTTCCATATACTAGAACGTAAGGTATGAGAGGCATCCGTTCCTTGATCCTCATACCCTTCAATCCATGCATGATAGGAAATAGCCATACGACCACCCGCTAAGTCATCGTCTGTAGGTATATAAGTAAGAGTTTTACCTTCGACCTGTTCACCATTTGGCAATGTGAAGTAGCCCAAGATGCTGTCACCCATACCCCGATAAGGCAATGAGGTAACAGCCTCAAACTCATATTCTTTACCTACTTCGACTAAAGAAGGCCCCGTTATGCGGACTCTTATTGAACGTATAGGCTTAAACTCAACAGAAGTTTTTGTTACGTTAAACGCATAACGATCCTCTTCTGGCGCATGAGTTGTACGAACTCGTGCAGCTACCATAATACGTTGTTGAGAGTCACTGGATAAGGTTATAGAATCCCCCTCCTGATCATAAGTACGACCATTGTCGGTAGACCACTCAATTACCGTATCGCCTAACTCAATAGGTGTAAATACTTTCTCACCCTTAGAAATAGACTCATAACCCGGAGTTGCAGTTAAGACGACCTCATCACCTACGAAACGAATAGTTGGGCCTTCAATACGTAACTCTGGTTTGTCATAAGCAATTATTTCAATAACCTCAGTGTACCTACTGGCACCGGAATGACGATTTGTTATGTTTGCACGAAGATGGTATGTGCCTGTTTCAAATACATTGTTATAAATGAACTTATAACGTTCATCGGGAATGTATTCCTCCCAAGTATTACCTCCATCTTTGCTTAGCTCCCATACGATATCCCCCGTTGCCGATTGCATTTCACGCTCTTTTAAATCAATCTTAAAAGAACCTCTTAACGGTGCAGGGCCTGATAAGGTACGACTTGTAATATCAGCTTCTATTGCATCACCTCTTAGCAAACTTAAAATCAAAACACGAGGTGACATTTCTGTACGCTCATAACCGTCAATGGCATGAATTAATTTAGCCTCAGACGTAAAACGTAATGTACGTACATCATCAATATCACTAATATTTATATCAAGCTCAGTGTGACCTTCCTCCATATCTATAAAGTCACTCATCGGCTCTAAATCGCCTCTCAAGGGGATACGCATAACTCGTACTTGCCACTCCCCCATGCGCCCCATGTCATAAGGATCACGGTGAGAATACTGATCCAATATGTCTACATAAATAGGTAGTGTATCGGTATTTAAGGCAAACTCATTAGGTGAGCTAATAAACGGTTTAGCGCCCGTAACAGGTGCAGAATGTACAGAGTAAAACTTTTCGTCAAGCAATTCTGGCATTAACTCATAAGTAGATTTAACACTAAATAGAGATTCTCCCCACAATGTTCTACTATCACGATCTTCGTTGAGAGGTCGCTGAATAATGTTTCGGTAGCCTCCAAATCCAGCCTGAACATTTTCATCGTATAACACATGCTCATTGCGTAGAATCTCAATGTCCATGTTGGTGCGCTGCCCTTCAATCAATACGTCACCCACATAGTTTTCATTGATAGGAATAACTACTGTTTTTCCGTCCTCAAGTAGATATTTACTTTCAAGGGTTATTTCAGGGGCAGGAGGATCGACTACTTCAATCTGTTGAGTTTGATCCGCCAATAAAATCTTTACCCCTTTTTGACTAAAAACACTTAATTCCCACTTGAAATCAAACTCTCCCGCATCTGGAATAATCCCTCGTGCTTGAGGCTGGGTTAGCCATTCTAGTTGCTCTATTCCCGGTGGAGTTTCTTTCCACTCAAAAAAGCATGTTAGAGAATGATCCCTGATACCAGACGAAGAACTACGGACGGCTTGGTTTTGATCAGTGGTAGGGTGACAAGTTTTTCCTTTTATTTGTTTAAAACGAACATCTAGCTCATCAATTAACTTATATATAGGAGCTTCTGGCAGCAAAGCATCAAATGCTATTGAGCCAAATGCACTTTCCACCTCAATCTCATATTCACTATCCTCAACATGAACCTTGCTACCTGCCGCATTGTGAATGTACAAACTGTAATTAATTTTTTGAGTACCTACTTCTACAGCTTGACCTGTTAAAGATGCATGTTGAAGGCCGTTTTCACTTTTAGTTTGGGGAGTTACCTCTTCAGGAAGTTGATTCCATTCAATAAAACAGTAGGGTTGATTGAAAGGGTCGGCTCTCCGCGCAGTTTGTTCATTTGATGTAATGGCACAAAGAGAATTATTATCTGAACGAACCATCATATTGATAGGGTCAATAACTTGCTTAAATGTCCAAGAATTAGATTCTATCTTAGCCGCTGGTGTCCAAAAATTAAGATCAAATAATCCTACTGGTGCATTAGGAGCTGCCACGGAAACAAGTAGTTGAGAGTTTGTTTCTTCTTCACTTGTCGCTACTACAGGCAGCTTTAATTGGCCGTACTCACGGTCAAAGTTATAGCCTGATGCAACAACTCGTGTTTGACCTGCCTCAACAAGCACCCCGTTAACTTCAACTGGATGCTCAGCATTACGATCAAGCGAAGCAACAATATCATGCTGACCTGTTATCACATCCCCTGTAGATAAGCGGATTTTATCCGTTCTAATAGCAGGGCTTCCATCTGGACGGTTAAATGTATGCAATAACGCAGGTACATTTAATGTTTCATTGGAAAATGACTTAGGTTTGAAATAAAAATCAGCCACTAACTCTGACTCATTTAGCTGGTGGTCTACCGTCTCTATTTTAATGTGATAATTTGAATTAGTGCTTGCGCTAGGAAAAATAGAAAAATGATCTAAAACTATTTTGTTACCTGTTTTTTCCCAGCCTAAAGACTGTTCTTTTCCAGACTCATCATCAAAGAGTGTAATAGATTTAATCGTCACATCTGTATCGTACTCATCTATCACTTCAAAATATATATCTGATACATACTGAACTTGTCCATTTCTAGGTATGGAGTGAGTAATGTCCGCAGGTGTTTTATCAATAATGATTTCCCCGTGTTTAGTACTAAAATCAAAGTCAAAATTATCAATTAAAGAAATTTTGGCCTCGTACCTCCCTTCAGGTGCATCATTTAAGTTAAATGAACATTGCCTAATCATCTCAAGAGAAAGAGCGCAGCTAGGAGTAACGTCATATTTACTACCTCCTTTTTCATCTAAAAGCTGTACTTTTATGTCTCGGAGTATTTCCCCTTTATCTTCGACTAATAATTGACCATCCCGACTAACTGGATCGTAAGTAAAGCCTAACGTTTTTAAAACATAGATAGTAATATCACCATAGGTAAAAGTATAAACATGACCCAATGAATCATGAATATCCGCTTTTAGTGTGTGTGTACCAGATGGGGCCTTACTCAAACTATAATCGTAATGCGCTCTATTACTATCAACTACGCTTTTAGAAGGGGTTATTTGGTACTGAGTGGAACCACTTTTTTCTAAATAAATCATTCCAGTTTCAGGAACCTCATTGTAAATACCCCATTTATAACACAGTCATCTCGTAGAGAATTTATGCCGCATTTCGGTACTCTAACGGCGTCATGTCATTCAGTGAGTCGTGTGGTCGTTCGGTGTTAT
>NZ_JBYBKW010000015.1:0-17960 GCF_057475285.1 Paenalcaligenes sp. DL 309 | reverse complement strand
CGTGAAAGGCTATCGTTGGAATCACAAGCGTGTGTATCGTATTTACCGTGAGCTAGAGCTCAATTTACGCATTAAACCGCGTCGTCGCTTAACACGCGATAAGCCGGATGCATTAAGTGTGCCAAGCAAGATAAATCAAGTGTGGTCGATGGATTTTATGTCTGATAGCTTAGAAGATGGCAGGAAATTACGCACATTTAATGTGCTGGATGATTACAACCGAGAGGCGTTAGCCATCGAAGTGGATGTTTCTTTACCCTCTGCGCGTATCATTCGCGTACTCGAACAAGTATTTGAGTGGCGTGGAAAGCCTGCAGCGATTCGATGTGATAATGGGCCTGAAAATATCTCAAAGGAGCTCGTTCAATGGGCAGAAAAACACCCTATTACGATGCTATATATTCAACCTGGCAAGCCCACGCAGAATGCGTACATTGAACGATTTAATCGTACCGCACGCCACGAATGGTTGGATTTACATCTGTTTGAAAGTGTTGAGCAAGCTCAACACCTTGCCACCGAATGGTTATGGCTTTATAACAATGAAAGACCCAATACAGCGATTGGCGGTATTCCGCCAACACAACTAATCTGTTCCCTTTAATTTATTCTATGAATAAGTACTGGCTAAAAAGGGGGGATTACAGACAGGCCAACTGCTGTAAATCAACGATGGTCGATGGATTTTGTTTCAGATCAGTTGGCGACAGGACGCCGCTTTCGCGTGTTAAATGTTGTGGATGATTTTAGTCGTGAAATGGTAGGCCAACTCGTTTCCGTTTCTATTTCAGGCCATCACGTCGCCCGTTATTTATCGGAGTTAATTGAAGTACGAGGTAAACCGGAAGCCATTGTTTGTGAAACGAAGTTCGGCGTAGCCATAACGGCCCAGAATACACCGGTAAAGCCCTATTTTTTTGGAGCAAAACACATCAAGTGCAACTCAATTTTATCCAACCCGGTAAGCCGACGCAGAATGCATTTGTGGAAAGTCTGAATGGTAAATTTAGGAATGAGTGTTTGAACTTACACTGGTTCAGAACGATTAACGAAGCCCGCTATGAAATCGAACAATGGCAACGCCATTACAACGACGAAAGACCACATAGCGCCTTAAACTACTTGCCACCGGCAATTTATGAAAAACAGGTGGCATAATAGCTAAAATCTCATCGAACGACTGGTATTAATTTAGGGGTAAGGTCAACATGATTCGTAGACTTGAACTAAGTGTAGCTTAAGCTCAGCACTGTATTTGGCCATAAAAAAGACCCCAAAAAGTTAGAGGGATGTCCAACTTCTTGGGGTCAGTTCAGACTTAGGGCTTTTTCATGGATTAATCATTAATTAACTATTTTATATTAAGATAGATATTTTTTTCACGCGTAAAAGAAAGCAACTCCTCCAAGCACTCTTCTCTACCTAAACCCGATTGCTTATAACCTCCAAAAGGCGCACCAAGAAAGTGACGAGATGTTTCATTAATCCAAACATACCCGGCTTCTACTGTCGCAGCGCAGTGATGTGCTCGATGCAAATCATTAGTCCAAATAGAGCATGTTAGCCCTAAAGATAATCCATTAACCTGCGATAGCATCTCCGCCTCATCTGACCATCTCAAAACACTTAAAACAGGACCAAAAATTTCCTCAGCTGCAATTCGCATAGATGGCTTTACATCAGCAAACACAGTTGGTTCTAAAAAATACCCATTTTTTAAGGCTGGATCATCGGGTGCCTTAGCGCCATAAATCAATCGAGCGCCCTCCTCGTGTGCACTATTTATAAAATCCCAAATACGATCATATTGTGTTTTATTAATAATACAGCCCATAGTCGTTTCCGGGTCTACGGGTAAGCCAGGGCGATAAAAAGCGCATTTTTCTGGAATTTTCTTCAGCACTTCATCATAAATAGCCTCATGAATGAAAGCCCGGCTCGTGGAACCACATGACTGCCCACACCAACTAAAGTTCATCCCGCTCACTACGGCCTCGGCAACATCATCAGGATCGGAGTCAGGATAAGCAATTAAAGCATTTTTACCACCTAGCTCCAGCAAAACAGGCTTAACGGTTTCTGCAGCCGCACGCCCCACCGCAATCCCTGTTGCCACACTACCTATAACCGCTACACTAGCAATATGCGGCGAGCTAGCAAGTGCCGCCCCCACATCTCTACCTCCTGGTAATACATTAAATACCCCTTCAGGCAATACACCATCTATAAGTTCCGCAAATCGCAAGGTGGAAAGCGGCGCTTGCTCAGGAGGTTTAACAATAATGGCATTACCCGCTGCTAATGGTGCGGCGGACTTACCGGCGGCAAACATAAAAGGATGATTAAAGGGCAGAATTCGCGCCACCACACCCATAGGTTCACGTACAGAAAAATTAATAGCTCCCACCCCTTGAGGAATAGAGGAGCCCTTCATTTCAGTCACTAAACCTGCAAAAAAATCCAGCTGTCCGGCGGCAATTTCTGCATCTTTCAGCAGCTCTCGAACGGGATTACCACCACAAGCCGCATCGAGTAACGCTAATTCTCTAGCATTTTTACGCAAAATATAGGCTATATGACGCAGTGCCTTTGCGCGCTCAAGCGGCGCTATATCTCGCCAAACGGCATACCCTCTCTGCGCCTCAGCTATAGCCAACTCCACATCTTTAGGACACGCTTGCGCAATAACTCCTAATGACTGCCCTGTGGAAGGGCTCACCACGCTTTGATAATTACCTTGAACTGGCTCTTGCCAATCGCCCCCATAATAAAGGGCGCGCTGCTGGGGAAGTACTGACTCCACGCTGGGCAACTCACTAAGAGGGGGTAACTCATTAAAATTCATAAATAACATGATATTTTTCCGCTACATAAATACACTACACATTGCTGAAGGTTTTTAGATAGTTTTGCACGTCTTCTACTGACACCACATCACCGTACTTCGCCTCTATATCAAATAGGCTTTGTTTGTGTGCTGTCTCTGAACGATCAGCAACGGCCTCCTCAATCACTATAGGTCTAAAACCAGATTGCACCGCATCCACAGCCGTTGCTCGGACACAACCACTAGTGGTTGCACCAACAATTAACACGGTATCGCAACCACGGGATACCAATCGGGAGGTTAAATCAGTACCAAAAAAGCAAGAGGCATATTTTTTAACAATCACATCGTCTTCAGGCACATAGTGTAATCGGGGATCTTGCTCCACATTGGAAGTGCCTAAGCGTAAATCTGAGGCTCCCTTTTTTAGTTTTAATACCCAGACACCACCATCTGATAAACTCTCATCGTGATATCCAGTAGTAGTAAAGTAAATGGGTGCCCCCGCTTGACGACACGCATCAATCACTTTGTTAGTTTGCTCTATGACCTCAGCCATATCCGTACCCAATAATTTTTTCGGATCGGTGAAAGCACGAATAATGTCCACAACAACCAAAGCCGGTTTTTTTCCAAACCCCAACTTCACCCCAAACCCTTTTTCTTCAAAAAAATCTTTCTCTTTTTGGTATAAATTATCAATACTCATATCTATCTCCCTTATATTTTTATTTATAAAACTATTAATACCACCCCAAATGTGCTCACCACTGCACAAAGAATCGTTCTAGAGCACGGTTTCTCTGCTATTTTTAAAATATAAGAGGCTAAAACAATACTTAAGAACAAATCCATCATGCCAATGATGGCCACAACCCCAACACTGGTATATTTCAATGCAAAAAATTGAGACAGCTGACCAATTGAAATACAAATCGCTGTCATTAACTGCCAACGCCCCACACCAAAGGTATTTTTAATAATTTTTTTTACTACACCACGCTTCCAAACTCCTTGTGCTAAATAATAAATAAGCCCGGTGACTGCACCAATAAACGTACCAAATGCCGCATCAGGTACATAACGCATTCCCTCTTTTCTAAGCACATAAGCCCCAGCATACGAAACAGAAGACGCCACACCATAGAGCTTTCCTGAGTTTCTGTATTTACTTTCTTCTAGTGACTCTTTTTCAGAGTGCGATGCATGGCCTTGGATACTATTCACATATAGCGTAGCCAGTAACACTAATATGAAGCCTAACGAGGACTTAAGAGTTAGCACCTCATTTAAAAAAACATAGGCAAGTACCACTGAAAAAACGGGAATTAATCGGCGAAAAAACCCAGCTTTCACAACCCCTATGCGTTCCACAGAACGAAACAACCACGACCTCCCCAATACAGTGGATAAAACACCAGCAATCATAAAACTGATCAATCCTATCCACATAGGAACGCTATGAAAACTTAACTCCAGACGTAATCCGAAAAAAAACCAAGCAACAAAAGATAAAACCAGGGTGAGTAATAAAGAGAGCAAAACACCGTTATCCCCCCCCTGTTTACTTTTTCCACCTAAAGCGACTGAAACATTAACCAGTGCATAGAATAAGGCTGCTAATAAAGCGAGGCCTTCACCTATCATTCATTAACTCCTAATTAACGGGTAGACTTATATTAAGTTTGGTAAAAAAGTGATCAAACCAGGAAATACAGCCATAAGCACGATTCCTAGAATAAAAATCCCTACAAAAGGAATGGATGCTTTATAAACTTGGCCTAATGTACCTCCAGACCAAGCCCCCTTAAGAGCAAATAAGGTATAACCAAACGGTGGGGTTAAGCCGCCAACGGTAATATTAATTAAAAATATTAGCCAGAACCAAAGCGGATCAAAGCCCAACTGTGCTAATACAGGCTTGTAAATAGGCACAATAATAAGCATTAGAGCAATTTGATCAATAAACATACAAAGAACAAAAGGCAAAAACTGCAAGACGAGCAACATTATCCATTTTGAGTACCCTAAATCAACAATCCAATGGGTAATGGCCGTAGCACCACCACTAAAAGCAAGCATCTGACTAAATAGCTTAGCACTGGCCATAATAATCAGAATCATGCTGGAAATCTTCACCGCCGAAGCAATAGACTGCACCAGCATCTTCATAGACAAACTACGGTAAATAGCCGCTGCCAGTATAGAGCCCACCACACCCATTGCTCCCGCCTCATTGGGAGTGGCTATGCCCAATAGAATCGTTCCCATTACCAGCAATATCACTAAGCCAAAGGGAAGTATTCTTACTACAGCTAGCCATTTGTCTTTAGCTGTATACACCACCTCTAGCTCAGCTGCAGTATCTTCTGGTGCTAGTTTGGGGTTTAAATACACGCGGATGTATGTATACGCCAAAAACAAAATAGCCAAAATTAAGCCAGGAATAATTCCAGCAACCAATAACTCGGCAATAGACACACCAGCTAGCGTGCCAACAATAATGGTTAAAACACTAGGAGGGATTAAAGGTGCTAAGCTTGCACCGGCCAAAATATTACCTGCCGATAAAACGGGGTCGTAACCGCGTTTTATCATTCCCGGTAATAAAGAACGCCCCATCATGGCTGCCACACCCATAGCAGCACCGGATAAAGCACTAAACACAGTGGCCAAGGCAATAGAAAGCACATACTGACGCCCCTTAACTCGCCCAATTAGCGTGTCTATAGAACGAAATAAAACATCTACCGCATTACTACGAAACAACACCTCCCCCATTAAAATAAATAAAGGGATGCTAACTAACGATAGAGATGTAGTTGTTTCATAAATACTATTGGCCAACATACTGTATGCTGGTGCGCCTAGCATATACAACGCTGCTATTAGATTAATTACCATGAATGATATAAAAACAGGCAGGCTGGTAAGCATCAAAGCCATTAATACGCCTGAGCCCCATAGTACTGCTGATATGCCGCTTAGCATGTTCTTCCTCCTTTAATCTACTCGGCCTCAGCTTCCGCTTTTACCTGTACGGCCAGCTCTTTATCAAAAGCCCATCGTAAGAAATACAATCCCGAACTAATCACTCCATAGCTAACTAAAGCCGCAAAAGGCCCTCTAGGCATAGGTATAGTTGCTAAAGTCATTAGGCCACGCTCAAAGACCCGTCCGGTATCTTTCACCAAAATATAACCCGCTAAAAAGCAAGCAACGGCACTAACTATGTATACTCCACGATGAATAGCCGGCCTAAAACGCGCTGGGAGCATATCGGGGAATATAGTAATGGCCACATGCCCACCTTCACGCGTTAGCCAGGGTATAACGAAAAATACAGAGCACAACAATAACAGCGATACGGTATCCACAGCCCAGATCAACGGCGCATTAAAAAAATAACGCGCCGTAACCTCTAAACAAAATATGGCTGTAATGGCAGCCAAACTCAGGCTGCCTAACCAGAAACTCAACTGCGATAGCTTGTCATGAGCACGGGTTAAAATACGTATCCCTATCATGGAATCATACCGTTCTTATCAGCAATGGCTTTAAACTCCTCGATCTTAGCGGTTTCTTTTTCTTTAGCAAAACCCGTTGCAGTATCAAACCAGGCTTTAGCAACACCGCTATGCTGCTCTTGAGTAAGCTCTGTTTTTTTCATACCATTACTTTCTAAAATGCCACTCTCTTTTTCACCCGCTGCCAAAAAGATCTCCACCGCCTCTTTTTCAAATGCTTCGGCCTCATTAGCAATTAACTGTTGTGTTTCAGGCGCTAAGGCGTTCCAACGATCTAAGTTCATAAATAAAACATATGCAACCTGCCCTAAGGTAGGACGCATGTAGTAATTAGCTACCTCATAGAGACGCATAGACACGGGACCCACAGTAGGCCAACCTGCCCCATCAATAACGCCACGCTCTAAGGCAGGGTAAATTTCATTACCCGGTAATACTACTGCCGCCGCATCAAGATGCTCGATTACGCCGTGATAGATAGGTGTGCCACGAATACGCTTGCCCTTTAAACCCTCTTCGCTTAGGGGTTCTTTAAGAGAAAAACTGTAACCATTTAAATCAGGAAATATCGCAATAAGCTTTAAGCCTTCGTCTTGATAATGCTGATCCACAAAATCCCAGATACCTGAGCTACGTAACCTCTCAGGAGTACTGTCATATAAAGCATCTAAAGCCACACCAATAGCTGTAACATTTGAATGATACGAGCCACTGGTATACAGCATATCCATTAAGCCACTAGTAGCGGAATCAAGTTGCTCAAAAGGAGGTACGGTTTCTGGACCAAACATTTGCAAAGTCATCGAACCATCACTGGCTGTTTTTAATTTGTCCATAAACTGCTCAACCACCTGTGTTTGTACATAGCTACTATCCCAACTGCTAAGCACCTTAAGTGCTTCGGCCTGCGTTAGCTGTGAGGAAAATAGTAACGGTAAAGATAATGTAATCGCTGTACATAGTTTTTTCATGTCCACCCCTTATTCTGATTTATTAATTCAATAAAACTTAGTTAGCATACTAACCAAATGGTAAATGCTATGACTATGCAGGTTATCCCTTAAATGACTAAATACGTGTAATTTTACTTTACCTTAAGGCGCTTTACTGAGTCGGCCTCATGTAACCAATTTAATAGGGCATGAAGCTGCCGATCACGCTCTATAATGGTTTCCTCTTGATCGTTTTCAAATGTATACCAGCCTTGGCCAGCTATTACACCAAGATGGCCTCGCTCTACTGTGTCACGAAGGACTTTTCTTCCTTTATAGCTTTCGTCACCCGTTTGCTCAAAAAGAGAATCTGTAACACTCAAAGCCGTTTTCTTCGACACAATTAAATCTTCTGTTAGTAATGGCCCCCAAAGAGCAAGCCGAGGACCTAAACTTAAGCGTACAGCCGCATCGATATCATCACGACTGGCCACTCCTTCATCCATTAATCTATATATTTCAGTTAACATCGCAAACTGAATTTTATTAATAAGGAATCCTGGACGCTCGGGGCAAGACACACCCACATGCTCTATTGATGTAATAAATGCACGTGCCCAAGCAATCAACTTAGGTGGTGTAAAGCTACTATGTATAATTTCAATGACAGGGATAACATGAGCTGGGGTTATATAGTGTATGCCTATAACTCGCTCTTTATGATCCACTTCTTTAGCAATATCGGAAATAAGAAAAGAAGAAGTATTAGTAGCTAGAACTACATCCGGAGGGCAGAGCCTATCTAACTCTTCAAATACAGTCTGTTTGGTTTGTAGCACCTCCTGTATAGCCTCGTGCACCATAAAAACACCCTTAACTGCTTTTTTTAAGTCCGACTCAAGTGTAACGCGATTAACTATAGTGTCGATTACAGCCTCATCGCTTGAAAATGTTTCAGCGATAGGCCGAGCACGTTCGGCATAACTATCAAGCAGAGCTGTCTGTGTATCACAAAGTATCACCTCATAACCATACTGCGAATACAAGGTAGCAATCACACACCCCATAAAACCAGCACCGACGACGCATATACGCCCTCCTCGTAGTGGGAAATCAATAGATTTAGTCATTCGTTTACCTCTATAAAAATATATTGTAAGGATACTAATTAAAACAGTTTCTCTTAAGCAGCTTTCGGTATCTTCATCGCGATGTAAAGCCCCACTACCACCAATAAAAATCCGTAAATATGATAGGTATGCAGTGCCTCACCTAAAAAAATCATCGCTAAAATAGCGCTATATATAGGCATGAAATACATAAATAAACTAGTTTTCCCTGGGCCCATTTTTATAATAGCTTTATTCCATAATAAATACGCTAATGAGGATGGAAATATAGCTAAATACACCAAGCTTAATAAACTATTTATGTTTAAATGATCTTGAAAATTAGGTAAACCTTGGCTTTCAATCAATAAAAACGGTATATGAAGTATGGATCCAATAGCAGATATGATAAAAACCAAAATAATTAATGGTATATTTACTGGCCATTTTCTTGCTAATACCGTGTATAAGGCCCAGCAGCAAACACCCAGTAAAATAAATATACTGCCCTCCTCAAAAGTGAAATTAAATAAATTGTGTATATTGCCTTTAAAAACAATCCATAGCACACCTAAAAGCACAAGAAAAACACCCACTAATCGATTAAGTGTTAGCTTTTCTCCTACTAACAACATGGCTATAATAAGGGTAATTATAGGCATGCTAGAGTTCACAATTGCCGCATTAATCGCACTAGTTTTAGTAAGACCTACATATATAAGGCAATTAAAAGCTACTATGCCTAATAAACTAAATACAATTAATTTTATTATATTTTCTTTAATTACTTCTATATGTGTAAATAGTTTAGAAAACACAAAAGGTAGTAAAATTAAGGTGCATAATCCCCATCGATAAAAAGATAAGCTAACAGGAGAAATATAATTTAACAACGGCTTGCTAATAATAAAATTACCCGCCCAAAACAAAGGTGGCAACATAGCTAATAAATATACAGCAGCTAGCGATGATTTTTTATTTGTATTCATTGAGCTCCTCCGTGCAGAAAAACACCCGCATATAATGCGGGTATTTTAAGCATAGAATTATTATTAGGCTTTAGCATACGCTATTTCTAACGTATCTAACCTCATGCTTTTTTGTATAGAAACTGGCAATTTTTTTGTTTTAAATAAAATCAATATAAAATAACCCAGTAACTGTGCAGCTATACTAATACTTAAGCTTGGATGTACTGCAAGCAACCCTATCACTATAGCGAAAAGGCAGATGTACCAAGCTGGACGTATCTCAGCAATATAAGCAAAAAATATAGTGGTTACTACCGCACCAGTAAAGGCCAATACTATCTCAAGAGCAGGCCCTTGAAATAATAGGCTCTCATTCCACACAAAGAGGAAAGGCACTACAAAACCCATTACCGCTAATTTTGTTGCGGACATAGCAATTCTCATCGCGTCCTCCTCGGCAATAGCCGCTGCCGCAAAGGCCGCCACAGCCACCGGAGGCGTTAATGCTGAGAGCAATGCAAAATATAAAATAAACATATTTGCAGGTAATGTAGGAATACCAGCGCTAACAAAAGCTGGGCCAATGACCATCGCTGCTAAAATATACGCACTAGGTGTAGGCATACCTAAGCCTAAAATGATAGTAATCAGTGCTCCCACTAAAAGCAGAATGAGCAAACCACTATCGGCCGCAAGAAGAATCAAGTTTGATCCTTTCATGGCTAAGCCGGTCATGGTTAAACCACCAATCACCAAACCTGCTGCCGCACAAGCACCCGCTACAGGCAATATGCGTACTGTTGTTTCTGCTAAAGCCTCAACCACTCCCCATGCACTTAGACGCGTTTTTTTATTGAAAAATGATGTAATCAATAAAGAAAGAGAACCAAAAACTGCCACATAGGTAGGCGTATACGCTAAGAGCAACGCCGCACAAATAACAATAATTGGAATTACGAACACCCAGCCCGTTTTCAATGTATCTAAAATGGGATTAATGTCGTCTACACCCTTCATACCTAATTTCAGTGCTCTAAAGTGCACCTGAAGGTATACACCTATGTAATAAATAATGGCCGGTAAGAATGCTGCCAAGGCCACGGTACGATAATCAATACCGGTATACTCAGCCAAAATAAACGCTGCTGAGCCCATAATAGGTGGTAATGCTGCCCCCCCTGTTGAAGCCGTTACCTCTACAGCACCAGCAAAACGACCTGAATAACCCAAACGTTTCATAATGGGAATATTGACTGCACCGGTGGTGGCTACGTCTGAGGTAGGGCTACCCGAAATCGTGCCATACAAACCTGCAGAAACTACGGCAATTTTAGCGGGGCCACCCGGTGATTTCCCTGTTAGCGCAGCGGCGAGCTGGAACATAAATTCCGCACCGCCGGCTCGGGTAAGAAAAGCACCGAACATAACAAACAAAAACACATAGCTAGCTGTTACTTGGATTGGCACTCCAAATACGCCATCCGTTGTGTACATCAAAATATCCAAAAAGGAATTAAAATCAATGTACCCATGGCCTAGTGGTGGCGGTAAATAGTGCCCCCACAAGTTATAAGCCAAAAATATCAACACCACGGATGTTAAGCCCGCACCAGTAGTACGACGTGTTGCCTCTACCGTTAATAGCAACAGCAAAGCACCGAAAAACATCCCATCCATACTTAATGGATTCAATAAGGTAATGCGTGTTACTAAATCATCTCGAATGAGAATAAAATACAAACAACAAGCCAAACTAGATAGGCTTAAAGTCCAATCCATAAAGGTTGGGCGATCCGGCGCATTGGGGTTAGACCCCAATGCTAAAAAGAGAAAACTAAAAGAAATACAAACGAAAAAGATCCCTATTTGCAAGGAGTCAGCTAGAGCAACAATATTGGCATATATGACCCAGCATGAAAACAATGCAGCTAGAACGGTTACTGCTTTTTGTAAATTTCCTGTAAGCTCCCTACGTTTACCTACAGTCAGCAGTTTAAAAATCATTGCATTAGCTCCTTCTCTTTGTAAGCTCTGATAGCCCCCTCATGAAATGGTGCAGCTGCCTCAGTCACTAACAATTCGGTAGTTAATGCGCCCATAGCAGGGTGAATAGTACGTATATCATCAATATTCTCAATGATATTTTTTGTTAGCTCATAAGCCTCTTGTTCAGGTAAGTTTTTATTTACTACTAATACAGCACCTAAGGCAACCGTTTCGATGTCTTGATCTTGATTTTTATAGCTGCCAGCAGGAATAGTGAAGCTGCGAATACCAAATTTTTCACTCATGCTTTTACGAGTTTCTTCTGGCACAGAAAGCAACTTAATATCCACCGCATTCTCTAATTCACGTATAGAGCTGTGACCTACAAACACACCGTTAGTAAACACATCTACACGATTGTTCTGAAACAAAGTGCTTTGCTCAGATGATCCTGCCGTAATTAGCGCCCCTCCCCAGTCTTTTACATTATCCTGAGTGACTCCTAAATCGCTCAACATGGCTGTAGCAATTTGACCTGTAATATTACCAGCTCGGTTTACGGTAATTTTAGCTGGCGCTTTATTCTCAGCGAAATCAGCCAATGAAGAGATATTGTGCTTATCAGCGAAGGACTTATTAGCAATAAATTGCATAGGAGCCCAATCATACAAATAGCCAATAACTCGTAAATCCTCCATAGGCTGCTTAAAAGGTGCCCCACCTTGAACAGCAATAGCTAATTCGGCATCATGTATCAGACCTAATTGAGCCCGCCCCGTATCCACCAAACTAGCATTAGCAAAACCACCACCTGTTGTTTGGTATGTAATACTAGACGATGAGTTTCCCTTTTTTGCTACTCGATCTAAACCGGACCCTAATAGAGTCCATAGGCCACCAGGACTAGCTCCCGCTAGAGTATAATTAACTGCGGTTTGTGCGTGAGTGGGGGTAGCGATCAACGCTAAAGAAACCCCAGTAAGAGCTAATAATGATTTTACTTTTTGAATCAGCATGGAATGTCTCCTAGACTTATATTTTAAGTTGTATTTACTAATACGAATTAATTTTTTAACTTCTACGCTACTTAACCTTTCCTCCATTAGTAGTTAGGAAGCTAACTAAATTTTAATTATAAAATTAACTTTCAGCATTTTAAATGTCAAGATATTTTCGAATAATCCCTCCAAAACCTGGTATAACTACCAATCATTTTCTTAATATGACCTGCTATGACAACTAACTTATTACCCTTTGAACAAAGCCTTGGATATCAAACTCGTATCGCTCAGCGTGCCATTCAAAGACGTCTCCAGTCCATAATTGAGCCCCATGGAGTAACGCTAGGTATGTGGTATTTCTTGCGTGTGCTCTGGATACATGATGGCTTAACACAACAAGAACTATCCACTTTTGTAGGCACCATGGCTCCCACCACTCTTTCAGCTATTCGTAGTATGGAGAGTAATGGTTTCATTTTTCGTAAGAAAAATGAAAAAGATGCCCGTAAAATTAATATATATTTGACCGATAAAGCAAAAAGCCTGAAAGAAATTCTGTTGCCCAGAGCACGCGCGCTACTCACTGACGCAACTGTAGGGCTTACCGCCAGTGAAGTGGCAAGCTTATTACGCATGCTAAAAATAGTTCAAGATAATCTAAAGGTTGAGCCGGCTACTCTGTCTACACAGACAGTGCACACTGATAAGTTAGATTAATCGCTTTATTTTTCTCGGCAGATTGCAATACCGCCAAGCACACTTCTAAGGTTGCCCTAGCCCAAGCGGCACTATGAAGTACAGGCTTGCCATTGTAAATAGCGTCATAAAGCTCATCTATAACCTCTTTTCTGGGAATAACAGGTGCATCAATGGCATAAAAAAACTTCTCTTCATCAGTAAACACTTCTATACCGTGAGGAAGAATACGCAAATCAGCATGTGTTAGTGACACTAAGAAATGCCCAAAATGCTGATGGTAGGAGGGTGCTTCTAAAGTAGGCGCTGTGTAATACTGCCCTCCATAATTACGTTCCGCTTTAAGCTCTGCTTCAGTTCTACCAGCCAATTCGTTTTTTAAGAAAAAGCGCGCCTGACCATGCTGCTCAGGGTCTTTTTTATGACCCATTTCCCCTATGTTTTCAAGTAAAGCATCACTATCAAAATGACCATAACCACTATAGGTCACATTAGCCAATGCTCCACTTTCAAAGCTAAGCAATGCCGTGTAGAATCCCTCAGAGGAGCGAGCGGTATCCCACTCGCGGGTATAGGCATGCACTTGCTTTAACTGCCCACCGCCTAATAAACGCACAATATCTAATTGATGCGCCCCTTGACTAAACACCACCCCTCCCCCTTGGGAGGTATCCAGCTCTTCAGGACGGCGGGGCCTGTACATAAAATCGGTAAAGTTAAAGGCATGAATAGCCTGAACCTCACCCCACTCACCACGCTCTATCATTTCTCTAGCCACAAGTATAGGGGTATTGAAACTATGTGAGTGCCCTACAAGTAATTGGGTCTTGGCATGCTGGACTAATTGCACTATTTTATGACAATCCTCCATACATAAAGCCAACGGCTTCTCCATCAAAATATGCTTACCCGCTGCAATGGCTAACTCAGCATGCTCCACATGAAATTGGTGTGGGGATGCGATATAGACAACATTAACCGCAGGATCATTACATAAATCGTGTGCATTATCGTAAACGGGGGCATTAAAATCTTTCAAAAACTGTGCCCGAGCCTGCTCTAAGGGATCAGCTGCAGCAACCAGCTGAATACGCTCATCCATTAAAAAGGTAGGCAGCATGAGTGTAAACGCCCTGCCTAAACCTATGATCCCTAATTTTATTTTTTTATTATGCACTGGTTTGTCTCCCTAACTATTCATTTATTTATAACTCTAATACCAGCTTCTTATCATTAGCGGCGCGAGAAACACAAACCATGATGTATTTTGACTGCTCGTGCTCCTCTAGCACCATATCCCTGTGCTCCACATCACCTGATATATAAGCAGTTTTGCACGACCCGCATGTGCCACTTTCACATGATGAGGGTACGGAAATTCCTTCGTCGGCTAATGCCTCGAGTAGAGTTTCATTTTCCTCAACCACAAGCTGCATCTTACTAAGGCTTAGCTCTACCTCAAACGGTTTATTTTGCTTCAATAGAGCAGCATCTACACCAAAGCTTTCAAAATTAATTAAGCCCGTTTTCCAATGCCCCGTCATGGCGCGCACTTCTTCCATAATGTCTCTTGGTCCGCAACAATACACCAATACATTACGAGGTTGCACAAAATGATCCCACATATCATAACGGTTATCACTATCACTATGCGTGTGATGAATAATGAGCTCATTATTAGAAAATTGCTCATTGATTTCATCCAAATAAGGAGCGTACTCAGGCGAACGACTCAAATAAATCAGCGTGATTTTTTTATCCGTCTGCTCTTTTAAACTTTGCATCATGGAATAGATAGGAGTTATTCCTATGCCAGCAGCAATAAACAAATACTCAGTACCATCAAGTAACTCAAACACGTTGACAGGCTGGCTCACTTTCAGGGTGTCGCCAACGTTCACCTCGTCAATCATGCTCTTTGAGCCCCCTTGCCCCCCTTCTTCTTTTTTAATCGTGATGACATAGCGATGTAATTCATCCGGATTCTGACATAAGGAGTACTGGTTCACTCTTCCACTAGGGGTTTCTACTCGAATATGCGCACCTGCTGTAAAAGCCGGTAGCGGCTGCTCATCCATGCGACGTAAATCAAATTCATAAATACGCTCAGCAACCTGTTGTTTGCTATGAACGACCAATTCCAAATCTAATGTATGTTTTTGAGTCATGTCTCTATACCTATCCACCTAACGAAATTTTTATAAATTAGTTTATTCATATGCTACTCATAAAAATATTGAAAAAAAAATCAACTTGGGGTAGCATTGATTTTATATCAAATTAGTTAGTTAGCTAACTTAAGTTAAATTAGTGTATCATGAGAATTTTTATATTTGAAATAATTTATTTGTATAAAAACCATAAAAACCGCATAAAAAATAAGGAGTCAACCCTATGCTTAGTCACGAAGATAACCAATTACTATGCCGTGTAGAAGGTGATGCCCCTATGGGTCAACTCATGCGCAGACACTGGATGCCTATTTGTTTAATTGAGGAAGTAGCTGCTCCAGGCGGCCAACCTGCTAAAGCTCGTATCCTAGGTGAAGATCTAGTTGTTTTTCGTAACTCAGAAGGACGTGTGGGTGTGATGGATGAGTACTGCCCACACCGACGTGCCTCGTTAGTAATGGGCCGAAACGAAGACTGCACCCTAACCTGTCTCTACCACGGCTGGAAAATCGATGTGGACGGTAACATTGTAGATATGCCCTCCGAGCCCGCCGGTAGCGAATACAAAGATCGTATTAAGCACCGTGCCTACCCCGTTGAAGAGTGGGCGGGTGTCATTTGGGCATATATGGGCCCAAAGGAAACCATGCCTGAGTTCCAACCTCCTGCCTGGGCACCTAATAAAGACGTTCAAGTATCCATTGCTAAAGTAATTATTCCTTGTAACTGGGCTCAGATTTTAGAAGGCGCTATTGACTCTGCTCATAGCTCCAGCTTGCACTCCTCCGATATGGTTCCCGCTCGCGTTAAAAGTGCTGAAGCCACAGATAGCTTATGGCTCAGACCTTCTACAGACAAAGCTCCTCGATTCCAAGTTGAAGAACAAGGTTACGGCTTTAGATACGCGGCCATACGTAAGCCTATTTTCAAACCCACAGAAAATGACTACATCCGTAGCACCGTATTTGTAGCTCCTTCCACAGCGCTAATTCCTCCAAATAACCTATACAACGTAGCCAACGTGAATATACCTATGGACGATAGCAATACCGTGTTTTACTTCATAGGCTGGGGTAACCCCGAAACCACCCCTTCCACTATTGAATGGCGTAAATTCTTGCGTCAAGAGGTGGGTGTGGATATAGATCAATACTACCGTCCTCTCAGAAACTGGGAAAATCGTTACTGGCAAGATCGCGAAGCCATGAATGAAGGAAGCTTTACAGGTATTACCGGTATTCCTAACCAGGATATGTCTATGTGGGTCACAATGGGCGCCATCACAGACCGCTCCACGGAGCGACTAGGTGCCAGTGACGTGGCTATTGTGCAGTTTAGAAATCAGATGGTAAAGGCTGTTAAAACCTTTATGGAAACAGATCAAGCCATTGGCACGGGTGAAAACACCATTCCCGTAGGTACCTGCTCATACCAGTCAGTGCTGCCCAAAACCACGGATTGGCGTGACTACGAGGCGGAGTTTGTTTGGGCCTCAAAGAACCCAGCCCAAGCCGCGGATTAATTTCAGGAAATTGAATGACAAAATTAAACTTATCTATCGCTGTTGGAGACTACGATCGTACACGTCCACTTACTGACGGGCGTGTGCAAATTGATGGCGTAGATCCTGTATTTTTAATGCTTAGCCCTGAAGAAATGTTTTTCCGATCCTTCAGACACCAAGCTTTTGATGTGGCTGAGTTATCCTTATCCAGTTTTTTGGTTAAAGAATCCAAAGGTGAAAACGATTACGTAGGTATCCCTGTTTTTCTATCACGGGCTTTCAGACACAATGGTATTTACGTACGTAAGGATCGTATCAAAAAGCCTGAAGACCTCATCGGTAAGCGTGTGGGTTTGCCTGAATACCAGCTCACTGCTAATGTATGGGTACGCGCCCTACTAGCTGATGATTACGGCGTACAACCCAAAGATATCACCTGGGTACAAGGCGGTATCGATGATCCTGATAGAACTGAGAAAATCATTCTCGATTTACCCAAAGATGTTGTGCTCACTAATGCTCCAGCTGGCACCACCATTTCCGAACTGCTAGCTAGCGGTGATTTAGATGGCTTTATCGGACCACGTCCTCCTGGGCAAATTGCATTAAATGACCCCAATGTAGGTTGGCTCTTTGATGACCCTATTGCCACAGCCAAAGATTACTATGAGCGCACTCAAGTATTTCCTATTATGCATATTTTAGGCGTGCGTAAAAGCTTGGTTGAACAACATCCATGGTTACCTGCCACATTAATGAAAGCCTTTATTGAGTCTAAGTCGGTAGCACTAGCTCATCTTTTAGATACCTCGGCTTCTAAAGCTACTCTGCCATTTGTAGAAGAGCAAATCAAGAGTGCTCAAGAGCTAATGGGGCAAGATTACTGGAGCTATGGCGTTGATGCTAATCGCAGTACACTAGAAACCTTCGTACAGCATCATTACTCACAAGGGCTATCATCGAAGAAAGTAGATGTGGATGAATTATTTCACCCCTCCACTTATGAGCTAACCAAAATTTAAACCCCGTTTACTAGCTCTCGATAAAAAGACCCCAATAAGTTAAATAACGACTCTAACTTATTGGGGTCAATTTAATAATAATCTAACTGACTAGTTTTTAACTTGTAATCCCCCCGAAAAACCCCAGTAGTTATAAGTAGAAAATTTGTTATCCTATTTCCAAGGAGTTTTCTATGCGTAAGTCACGATATACTGACAACCAGATTTTAGCGAT
>NZ_JBYBKW010000013.1:0-24210 GCF_057475285.1 Paenalcaligenes sp. DL 309 | reverse complement strand
ATCTGCGCAATGGGCTCTATTAAACTTGTTAATTGACCCGGTTCAACCCCACTCCCCACTTTCTTTTCATCATTCATCTTTATCCTCACATTTTTTCGTTTATTAATTGTAAGCGACTCTCATTTCACTATGACCTAATCATGTCCTAAAACACGTAAAAAGGGCACAAAATGAATCAATTTTGGCATTAAAAAAACAGATGATTATCGCTGCAAGCCATTGATTTGTATGAAATAAACCCATTGACTCTGTTTGCGCTATTTCCGACTGTTAATCCGCAGGTCACAGGTTCGAGCCCTGTTCGGGGAGCCAAAATTTCAAAGCCCAGCTATTTATTTAGCTGGGCTTTTTTATTTTTATGATTCCCCCCTACTCCATGATATTTGAACGTATACGCCAACGTCTGACGCAACAAACATCGTTACCGCAGGCGCACCAGTCTAAATAAACCTCAAGCTGCCATTACAGAGATAAATAATCAAAAAATTTATAACTTCAGTTCAAATGATTATTTAGGTTTTGCTAATCACCCAACTATTATTCAGGCACTACAAAAGGGGGCGACAAACTGGGGAGTAGGAGCTGGAGCAGCCCATTTAGTTTCGGGCCATAGCCAAATACATGAAGAGTTAGAGCAAGCCTTGGCCCGACTAACAAAACGCCCTCGTGCTTTATTGTTTAGCACGGGTTATATGGCTAACTTGGCAGTGCTTAGTTCTGTGCTGGAAAAAGGCGATACGCTCCTACATGATCGACTCAACCATGCCTCTTTAATTGATGGAGGCTTATTAGCTAACTGCCGTTTTATGCGTTATCAACATGCAAATATGCCGCATCTTTTACAACGTATCACAAAGGCAAAAGGACACATACTCATTGTCAGCGATGGGGTTTTTAGTATGGATGGTGATATTGCCCCTTTAAAGGAGCTAGCTAAAATCAGTCAACAACACCAAGCAGCTCTCATGATTGACGATGCTCATGGCTTTGGGGTTCTGGGAGCCCATGGTGCAGGTAGCCTTGAGAGTAACCAGTTAGGAGTTGAAGAGGTGCCTATTCTCATGGGGACATTAGGAAAAGCGTTGGGCACAGCCGGCGCTTTTGTAGCTGGTTCTGAGGAGCTTATTGAGTATTTAATTCAATTTGCGCGCCCCTACATTTACACCACAGCTTCCTCACCCGCAATGGCTGCGGCAAGCTTAGCAACTTTGGAGTTACTTGATAAAGAAGCATGGCGTCGACACTATCTGACAAAACTCATCCATTACTTTAGAGAACAAGCACAACAACGAGGATTACCTCTTTTACCTAGTAGCACGCCCATACAGCCTATTATTATTGGTGATAATGCTCGTACTATGTGGCTAGCACAGCAATTACAAAGCCACGGCTTTTTAGTGGGTGCCATTCGCCCCCCTACTGTGCCTGAAAACAGTGCCCGTCTACGTATTACACTCACTGCAGATCACCAATATGAGCAAATCGACGCTCTACTCAACACGCTCGCTCTACTCTATTTTAAACAATCATGAATTCTTTATATATCCTTAATGGCTGGGGAGTAAATGAATCAGTACTAGAGCCTTTACAACAACATCTGGCTGAGCTCATGTCTTGTAAAATCATCAACCTGCGTGATTATCATCAAAGCTCTTTGGCGCTCAGTCTAGCGTACTTAAAACAAAAAATCCCAAAACATAGTCTGGTGATAGGATGGTCTCTAGGTGGTATGTTAGCAATACAACTTGCTGCAGTGCATCCACTTAAAGCTATAGTCTGCTTAGGCAGTAATCCTAGCTTTGTGGCTAATACCACATGGCCTGCTGCCATGTCACAAGTTCAGTTTACTCGCTTTTATCAAAATACCTTAACTGCTCCCGAGTCCAACCTAAAGCATTTTTTGCGTCTTTGCGTCCACGGAGATAAACAACTACGTACATTAAGCACTACTTGGATAGATACTAAGCTTAGCCATCAAGCCCAAATATGGGGGCTTGATATGTTGCAGACTATTAATAACACGCATCTTTTAAATCAACTCTCCACCCCCCAACTTCATGTTTTTGCCGAGCATGACGCTTTAGTCCCTAGTCAAGCACAAGAACTACTGGCTTACCAGCACCCTCTTATTTGCTCACATATATTGCCTGCAGCTAGCCACGCTTTTCCTTTTAGCCATGCGCAGGCAGTATTTCAACTCACCCAATCTTTTATTATGTCATTGTGATGTTTTGTATTCATAAGCAAGCCGTTGCCCAACGATTTTCTGCTGCTGCAGCCACCTATGATCACGTCGCCTATCTACAACGTACCGTGGGCAATCACTTACTTGAACAAATTCCCACCTCATTATCAGCTAAACACGTTTTGGATTTAAGGGCAGGCACAGGTCACTTTAGCCAACAACTTAAGCTACGCTTTCCTTCAGCCCAAATTACTGCCGCTGATTTAGCATTAGGGATGCTGCAGCATGCACGTCAGCATCAACAAGCCGATGCCTATCTATGCGCTGATATGGAGCATCTACCTTTAGCGGCCAACAGTATAGATATTATTTTTAGTAGCTTAGCAGTGCAATGGTCTTTAAATTTTGAGCGTACACTGACAGAATGCAAACGGGTGCTACGTCCCAGCGGTCTATTGGTTTTCAGTAGTGTATTAGAAGGTAGCTTAATTGAATTAAAAAACAGTTGGGCAATGGTAGATAACGAAACACATGTTAATCAATTTAGGACTAGGCAACAATACGAAAGCATGTGCACGATTAGCCATTTCTCGCTGGTAAATCTCCATGAAAAAACGTACTGCTACTATTATGATGAACTAAGACAGCTAAGGCATGAGCTACGTGATCTAGGGGTTAATCACTTACATGCAGGAAGACGACCTCATTTAGGTGCCAGAGCTCGATGGCAACAGTTGCACGCTGCCTACGAGAAACTTAGACAGCCCCAAGGGCTTCCTTTATCGTGGAAAATAATTTATCTAGTGTTAAGAAAGCCATGCTAAAAACTCGTACTTTTTTTGTTGCAGGAACTGACACTGACGTCGGTAAAACAACTATCGCCTGCGCTTTACTCTATTTAGCTAAACAGCAAGGTTTCAGCACCTTAGCTGCTAAACCTATCGCTTCTGGTTGTACGCTGGCATGTTCCAATTAATAAAAGTGAACGATTGTCTGATGTAGCTAAAACCTTACAACTGCCTGTTATTGTAGTGGTAGGAATTAAATTAGGTTGTATTAATCACGCTTTGCTTACCGTAGAAGCGATTGAGAGCGCAGGTATTCGCATTGCTGGTTGGATAGCAAATCATGCCACACCACATAGCGAGGCGGCACAGGAAAATATTGACTACTTAATGCAAAGCCTATCTATGCCTTGCTTAGGTGTGGTGCCATATTTACCCCATGCTTCAGCATCAGCTATTTCCTCCTATCTTCATCTCCCACATTTACACAATTAATAAACAACTACTAATTATGTCTAATAACTCTTTAAATGCACAATGGATGCAGCGTGATTTATCCGTATTGTGGCACCCATGTACCCAGATGAAAGACCATGAGTCTATGCCTGTCATCCCTATCAAAAAAGCACAAGGTTTGTATCTAGAAGATTTTGAAGGAAATCGTTATTTAGATGCAATTAGCTCTTGGTGGACAACCTTATTCGGCCATTGTCACCCCTATATTAATGAGCGCATTAAGGATCAAGTAGATACATTAGAACATGTGATGCTAGCTGGTTTTAGCCACCAACCGGTTATTGAGTTATCGGAGCGATTAGTCAAAATCACTCCTGAGGGCTTAAACCGCGTGTTTTATGCTGACAATGGCTCTTCCAGTATTGAAGTGGCATTAAAAATGAGTCTGCACTATTGGATTAATGTGGGGCGCCCAGAAAAAAAGCGTTTTGTTACCATAACCAATGGCTATCATGGTGAAACGATTGGGACTATGTCGGTAGGCGATATTCCTTTGTATACAAATACCTATAAAGCACTCTTATTTGATTGCATTAAAGTCCCCACACCTGATTGCTATTTACGTGACGAAGGCGATGATTACGAAACGCATAGCCGTAAAATGTTTAAACTCATGGAGCAAACATTAGCTGAGCACCACCATGAGATCTCCGCTGTTATTCTTGAGCCCTTAGTCCAAGGGGCTGCTGGCATGCGCATGTACCATCCTATTTACCTATCATTGCTACGTGAGGCCTGTGATAAGTATGATATTCATTTAATTGTGGATGAAATTGCTGTAGGTATGGGACGCACAGGTACTTTGTTTGCTTGTGAGCAAGCAAACATGACTCCCGACTTCATGGTGTTATCTAAAGGTCTTACGGGAGGTTACCTCCCCTTGGCTGCCATTTTAACTACAGAAACCATTTATAAAGCGTTCTATGATGAATACGAAAAACTCAATGGTTTTCTACACTCACATACCTACACAGGAAACCCTTTAGCTTGTGCCGCAGCACTTGCTACTCTGGACTTATTAGAACAGAACAACACCATCGTCAAAAATCGAGTTTTAGCACAGCACATGACCGATGCCACCGCTCATTTGCATGAGCACCCTCATGTATCTGAAGTCAGGCAAACGGGGATGATTTTGGCCATTGAAATGGTGCAAAACAAAGCCAAAAAAACCCCGTATGACTGGCGTGAGCGTCGAGGTCTGCGTGTTTTTGAATACGCAATGAGCCAAGGTGCTCTTTTACGCCCCTTGGGGAATGTGATTTATTTTATGCCCCCCTACATCATTGAAAAATCACATATTTATGAACTAGCTCGTATTGCTACAGAAGGAATAGACGTAGCTTGTAGAGAATAATTAACGCACCACATGTAAGAAATGCATGTGGTGCTCATATTGATCAATGATGTCCTCAATGACTTCATGCTTAGTCCAACCCATAATGTCGTAATCTTGCCCCCCTTCCATTAAGTGCACCTCGGCACGGAAGTATTTACGGTCATCACTGGGTTTACCTTTGTCTTCTGCTTCGAAGTTTGGGCGTACATAAGCACGAGGGTGTACTTCATACACAAAGTTGGCTTCTTCGTTATGCTGCACTTCAAGCTTCACTCGTTTTTCTGTTGGATTATTAATAATGGCGGTGTGATAGCCTTGCTTACGCAATTCATCAGACACCGATTCAAAAGCACCTAAAACGGTTTCCTCAATAAAACGATTCACATGAGAGCGACGTGGGAACATCACAATACTGCGTAAACGACGTTGCCAACCCCCCTCGCTTTGCTGTTGGCGATTGGGGTGATGTACTGCGCTTTGCTGACGTAAAACACGTTTGGTGGAGTCCGTGTCCAAGGCTTTAAATAGCCCCCAAAAAGCAATCAATAGAATCACAGAAAAAGGTAAGGCACTAACCAAGGTGGCGGTTTGTAAGGCATTTAAACCATCACTCATTAATAGCGCAATAGCCACAACCCCTGTAGAAGATGCCCAGAAAATGCGCTGCCACACAGGTGTGCGCGTCTGACCGCCGGAAGCGAGCATATCCACCACTAAAGAACCGGAGTCCGCCGACGTGATGAAAAACAGCATCACCATAATAATGGCAATAAAAGATAAAAAGGAGGAAAAAGGAAAGTGCTCTAAAAAAGCAAATAAAGCTATAGAACTATCCGCCTGAATGGTTTCCGCCAAACTGGTCATGCCCAGATCCATAATCATATGGATAGACGTATTACCAAAGACTGTCATCCATAAAAAGATAAAACCCGATGGAACAATTAAAATCCCCACTACGAACTGACGAATGGTACGACCACGCGATACACGAGCAATAAACATCCCCACAAAAGGAGACCAAGAAATCCACCAACCCCAATAAAACAATGTCCAACCACCTAACCAATCGGTTTGATCATAGGCATACAGGTTAAAGGTTTTATTAACAATATCCGACAGATAGCCACCCGTGTTTTCCACAAAGCTTTCTAACAACAAAGAAGTCGGACCAAAAACCAATACCAAAATTAGCAAACACGCAGCTAAAAACAGGTTAGTTTCGGAAAGAATTTTTACCCCTTTATCTAAACCTGATACCACCGATAGCGTTGCTAAAGCCGTAATGCCAATAATAAGCAGTGTTTGCATATTGGCACTAATGGGCAGATCAAATAAATAGTTTAAGCCCGTGTTAATTTGCAATACGCCATAGCCTAAGGTGGTGGCGATGCCAAGTACGGTGCTGATAATGGCGAAAACATCCACAGCGTGCCCCATGGGGCCATAAATACGCTCACCAATGAAAGGGTATAAGGCTGAGCGCAGCGTTAGCGGTAAACCGTGTCTATAAGAAAAGAAAGCTAAAATTAGCGCTACTGCGGCATACAACGCCCAAACATGTAAACCCCAGTGGAAAAAAGTCAATCTAATGGCTTCACGAGCGGCTTCTGTGGTGCCGGGCTCGCCCGTAGGCGGCGTGAGAAAGTGCATCACAGGTTCAGCTACACCGAAGAACATGAGGCCAATCCCCATACCGGCAGAAAACAACATGGCAAACCAGGAGGTATTGCTATAATCGGGCTCACTGTGATCAGGGCCGAGTTTAATGTCGCCATAACGGCTAGCGGCCATAAAGACCGTTCCAATCAACATCAGACCCAAAGTCAGAATGTAAAACCAGCTCGCATTGTCTATAATCCAGCCTTGGGCTTGATTAAAAAGTTGCTGAGATTTTTGTGGCAAAAAGCCAACAAATAAAACCAAAGAAATAATCAGCAATGCTGATGTATAAAAAACAGGTGGGTTAATGCTGCCACTACTAAGCTGTGGCTTATCCGTATCCATAGGAAGT
Source organism: Paenalcaligenes sp. DL 309 (assembly GCF_057475285.1). Lineage (NCBI taxonomy): Bacteria > Pseudomonadati > Pseudomonadota > Betaproteobacteria > Burkholderiales > Alcaligenaceae > Paenalcaligenes > Paenalcaligenes sp. DL 309. The sequence goes on along the minus strand of NZ_JBYBKW010000013.1, from coordinate 17,374 downwards.
CCTAAGCGCGGCTGACCGCGGCTTCAGTTAATAAAAAAGAATAGAAGGGGCTAATCATACACAATCTTTCGAAGCTCACCCAGCTAAAGCAAAGGGCTTCTTATCGTCATCGGTTTCTGTGCCGTGATATAGAAACTAAACCGCAGCTATTGTCTAAGGTACCCGTCTATTTCACTGGCCGTGCTTCGTGCTGTGCGCAGCACTCCAGTTAATGTGGCTGATGCCATACCAGTCCATTCCCCATACCCCACCAGCCAAAGGCCGGGCATCTGGCTTACCTGCGTTCCATCTACATCTACCCTATCCTCTTGCACTATGCCAAGGGACGCCAATGGCTGTAACGCCGGGCTAAATCCCGTACACCAAATAATCGCATCCAACTCCTTTATTGTGCCATCCGCCCATTGCACTCCCGTTTTGGTAAACCGCTCAAAGGGTTCTATAGCCTGCAATACTCCGCGTCGTCTAGCATCTATAACAGGTGGCAGCATAACAATATCACCAAACCCAGCAGGGAGATCCGTAGGGTCTCTACCTTCTTGTTGAGCTCGCCACCGAGCAGTAGCCCGCTCAAAAAGCACCCGCCCATCCACATCATCAGGCAAAAAAGCCGGAGGTTGTAGGGTGACCCACGTTGTAGAGGCAGCGGTTAATGACACCTCCGCTAAAATTTGCGCTCCTGAGTTTCCTCCCCCCATAATCAATACCTTTTGATTAGTAAATGGCTCGGGAGATACATAATGTGCCGAATGCATTTGGTGGCCTGTAAAGGTTTCTAGACCAGTAATTTTCGGAATGTACGGATTACGCCAAGTACCTGTTGCCATTACCACCGTCCGAGCCTGCCAACTTTTAGCGCCAGCACTCACTTTGAAACCACCGGCTATGAGTTCAATATCCGTCACCATAACGGGACGCTTAATATTGAACTCATAACGTTTTTCGTATTGTCGAAGATAGCTAATCACCTGATCTCGACTTGGGTAAATTTCTTTTGTTTCAGGCATAGGCCAACCAGCGATAGAACTCCAAGAAGACGGAGAGAATAATCTCAATGAGTCCCATCCATGCTGCCAAGCTCCACCCCCTTCTTTCTCAGCATCTAACAGCAGCACCGATTGTCCTGTTCTACGCAGAAAATAGGCGACCGACAGACCAGCCTGCCCAGCCCCAACAATAATCACATCGTAAAAATCTTCCGATAACTTACAAGAGTCTTCCAATCCAACACGCAGTGGTCCCAAGTTAATACTCTCCAATAATTCGAATATTATCTTTAAACTCCTCCGAAATCTCTCCCTCTGGCAAAATATCATAAGGTTGGTCTTCAGGATGCTCATACTCCATGCCGTCCATAGATTCCTCTTCTGCTAGGGTGCCATAGGCCACCACAAACTCGTCATAAGAAGATCTAATGAACAAGGCTATTTTTCCTGTAAATTCCGTCTCAAACCTTAATTCCACCGCACAAAGATTGCCTTCATAATCCTCTCTTAGTTCTTGCACATTTAACTCATCTATACACACTTTTTCCCCTTCTATTTCTATAACCGTAGGAATAGAAAAGGTCACGCGGCCTCTAGTAATATCAAATCGATTCATAATTCACCTAATCCTTAAATCCTTAAATCCTTAAATATACATAGCATATTTTCTTAATCTGGCAATGAGCTCGTCAACTAGCTCTAGGGCTTTTTCATAGGCGTCCATATTATTTCTAAACAGGCGCTCTGGCTCCTTTTTTTCACGCCATACTTTGGCTAAATCTGAAGCAACTAAGGGAGCACTCCTACCTTCATTTAAACGCTGCATAACAAACAGTTCAGCTGCAGTGAAGTGCTCAATGCTACTCGCATACCACGCATTAAAATCACTAATATGCAACTTATAATGTTGACGATCCCACGCTAGCTGCTCTACCCCATCCACTAAACCCACATAATAATCTTGCAAACAATACGGTAAATCTTCATAACTGCGACACACTTCAATAGGTACAAATAAAAATAAGTGCTCTAAGGCACTCTGAGCTAACTTTTCACTTATTCCTTTTTGTTGGGCAAAAATTTTCAAATCCCTTCCGGACACTGGACGTGGCCAACTTTGTCCCAATTGTTCAAGCATCGTTTGCACACTTTCACACTCAATATGGATTTTCTCTGTTAGGGTTTTATAGACACAGGCATTCTGCTTTTCAAACCAGCCCGCAAACAATAAATCAGGCAAACGTGTTAAATCAGCTTCATGGGCATACTTAGCCGCAAACGATTCTCGTAGCACCAAACTTTTTCTAAAACTTCTACCCACGGCATAATCTAACAGCTGTTGCCGCTCAAGTGGATTCTTTTTTGTTTGAGCTACGTGCTTAAAAGCAGTATTAGCATGTAAGCCATGTGGTTTTAATAAATCCTCTCTTACCTCCACGTCCCCCACATGGCGAAGATCATATTGCTGCGCTAAGTGGGCAAATTCAGTCAGATACATGGGGTTATTATGTAACTCTAAATACTCATGAGCTAAATAATAATCATCACGCGAAGAGGTAGGAATGCCTTTTATCACATGATCAAAGATAGGCTGCAGAGGATTATTTGCTGCTAAACCTTTTTTTACAAAAGGTAGCAAATCGCGTGATGCTGATATACGTGCTTGAGTACTAGTCGATTCAGCACTATGCCAGAGCATCATCTCACGCAATAACTCATGTGCCTTCCAGCCTGGATACGTATTAAAGCTAATATAAGCCGCCCCCTCAGCACTTAGGTTTTGCTGACAAATCCTAAATAAAGCGGGTTGAATTTCCTCGGGCACCCAGCTCAAAACACCATGCATGATAATGTAATCAAACTCCCCCCATTCAGGAGTAATTTCTGTTAAACATTTAGCATACAGCTGAATGTTTTTTAAGCCAGCACGTTTAATAACTCCTTGCCCTTCACGTATTTGGTGTTCAGAAATATCAATACCCACTATGCTGGCATTAGGGTATAAAAAAGCAGCTGGTAAACAATTCCCTCCGGCGGCACAGCCTATTTCTAAAATTCTCGCGGTGGAAACAGGCGGGAGTGTTACACCATATAAATGGGCCGCAGCGCGAATATAGCCAGGGGCACACCACTTGAAAGCATTGGAAAAATAAGGCGTCTCCTGATAAGAATCCGCTAACTGCTCTAAAACTTGATCCAAATCCTGCATAAACCTGACATTCGCCTATTCAATCACCTAAGATTACAATTATGTTTTTACTCAACCCAAGGGGCTTTTCCAGTGAACAAAAACCAAGCTGATAAACTCCGTGTACGCTTACATAGTTACGCGGAATCCATCGGAAACCTGTTAGTAGAAGCGTTCCATTACCTCGCCTTATTTGTAATAGGTGGCATTACCGTTTGGGCTAGTACTATGGCTGCCTTAGAGATGCTAGCAAAAGGTACAGCCACAATTGATGATATTTTGCTGCTCTTTATTTATCTAGAGCTAGGCGCCATGGTAGGGATTTATTTTAAAACGAATCACATGCCGGTACGTTTTCTAATCTATGTGGCGATTACCGCTTTAACCCGCCTGATGATTTCTGATATCTCTCATCATAATGACCCTAATATGGGGGTGGTTTATATCTCTGGCGCTATTTTATTACTTGCTATTGCCGTCTTAGTAGTGCGCTTTGCCTCATCTCGCTTTCCTGCTGTTGAGGGTAACACCAAAAGCCACCGGGTGAGTGATGAAAGCCATGAAGGCATAGAACCATAAAAGACTCTATGCTCTTATGCAAACCTTCAAAGACTACCAAAACGTGTTTCTAGATACTGAATAATATCATTGGACTCATACAACCAACGCTGTGTGCCGTCTGCTTCAGTTATACGTAAGCATGGCACTTTACGACGGCCACCTTTTTGAATTAACTCCTGTTCATCTGCTGGGTTTTTGTTAATATCACGCAAAGGCACAGGTACATTAAGTTTATGCATAGCACGGCGCACTTTAATACAAAATGGACAAGCGTTGAACTGATACAAAGCTAAACTTTTTGCCGCCTCATCTACTTGTGCTTGTACTTGCGGGCTACGTTGTTTTTTAGCAGGTCTAGTTATACAGTCAATACCCGCTATGATTGAGCCCAAACCATTACGAATTACTTTTAAGATCATAAAATGCCTTTTTTTAATATTCCCTGAATAGTTATTCAGCTATTTATATATATGCATCTAATTTAACATGGTAGTACACCTCATACGCACTGCACTTACTTAAAGGCCTGTTATGTCTACACGAAGTCGGCTGTATTTTCACAGTTTTATTTTACTGCTTAGCGTGGTATCGCTTGCTTTTATTTGGGTGCTTTTACCTTTTTATGCGGCGATATTTTGGGGCATTATTCTTGCTATTATTTTTGCACCGGTACAACGCAAACTATTAGAAAAAACCAATGGTCGTAAAACCATTTCAGCGCTATTAAGTTTATTGTTCATTATATTACTCGTAATTATTCCGGTTATTTTAATCAGCACCTCCATCATGCAAGAGATGATTATGCTGTATAAACGCATGGATAGTGGGGATATCAACGTAGGGGTATATTTAGAGCGAGTGCTCTCCTCACTCCCTCCTAGCATTACAGATGCCTTGAAACGATTTGGTATTAGCGATCTCAGTGATTTAGGGGATAAATTTTCAGATTTTGCCGTTAAATCAGGGCAATTTCTCACCAAACAAGCACTTAGCCTGGGCTCAAATACCTTTCAATTTATTATTGGCCTAGGGATAATGCTGTATTTATTATTCTTTTTATTACGAGATGGCTCCGAGCTTGCCAAACATTGCACTAGACTCATTCCTTTAAGTGATGATCAAAAAATCCATCTCTTTAAAAAATTCACCACCGTAATACGTGCCACAGTTAAAGGCAACATTGCTGTTGCAGCTACCCAAGGCGCCTTGGGTGGCATTATGTTTTGGATTTTAGGGGTAGAAGGTCCTTTATTTTGGGGAGTACTTATGGGAATACTTTCTCTACTTCCTGCAGTAGGTGCTTCACTTATTTGGGCCCCCGTAGCGATTTATTTTTTTAGTAGTGGAGCTGTCACGCATGGGATTATTCTCACCGCTTATGGCTTAATAGTAATTGGCTTAGCAGATAATATATTACGCCCCCTACTCGTGGGTAAAGATACGAAAATACCCGATTACATTATTTTAATATCCACTTTAGGCGGACTTTCTGTATTTGGTTTGAATGGTTTTGTGGTGGGGCCGCTCATCGCTGCTATGTTTATGGCTTGTTGGGATTTATTCCCTTCCGCCATTCAACGCCAAGAAGAAGCGAGTCGCAAAGAATAAACGTTATGGTTACGAAAATAGTAATAATGCATTTACAACAAAGGCAAGAGCCCACAACAAGCTACGTAGCGAGGCCTTGTCTTTGATATAGGCAAAAATATAGGCTAAACGAAGTAATAACCAAGCGACAGCATACCCACTAATCAATACAGAGTCATTACCGTTAAAATGTGCAAATAATAAGGCGGCATAAAAATAAGGCAAGGACTCAAACAAATTAGCCTGAGCGGCATTTGCTCGTCCGCGCCAACCACTTTGCTGTGCCAACCAGTCACGCGGCTCGTGATTGCTAAAGCCCTTGCCCCCTGCTTTGGCACTCACTGCTGCCACAAAAGGCAGCAAAGCCGCTAAGAAAATAAAAACCGTTATAGACATAAATTCATTTTTTAAAAACTACGTGCGCTTTCTATCCCTAAACTATCTAAGGTTTCAGTTATTGTATGCGTTTGCTCAGGAGTACGTGAGTGCATCACTAAAGCCCAGTGATTTTCATGGACAGCTGTCTCTACTTCTTGAATTACTACCTGATGATCAACGCGCATAGTAATAAAGCCACCAAACATTAACCCCCCAGAGGTGGCAACAAACAAAAAAGCAATCAAACTCACAATAGGTGCTGACCTAAGTAAAGAAATGTCTAAATAATATAAAACACCCCACAATACAGCACCAAATATTAAACCTAGTATGCCAAATAAAACATGTGATTTAATAGCAGTACGTTTAACACCTTGATCTTCTGGCTCTAACTTATCGGAATAATCCTCCTCATTAGGCGCTACAATATCAAACTGATTGGGGTCTAGACCTTTTTCTTGAATTTTTTGAGCACATTCTTCTGCTGCACTTTTAGTTTTAAACACAGCAACAATTTTTGTATTAGATTGCTCACCAGATAATACATTGGCAGTCATAATTGCCTCCCATATTATTCATCTGTTAAAAACACTTCTATGCATCTATACTTCTACTTTAGCCTAATAATTCAACTAAAAAATATCTATATGTAACAATTAACAAGGAAGAATTTTTATGCGTATCCATAGCCCTCAATCCGTATTACATTTTTGGTTTCATTCCTTGACCCCTGAACAATGGTTTATGAAGGATATGAGTTTAGATCAACGTATTAAGCGGCAATTTCTATCTACTACTGAAGCAGCAGCTAGAGGTGAATGCCATCACTGGCGTCACTCTATACATGGTCGTTTAGCTGAAATTATTGTATTAGATCAATTTTCCAGAAATATATGGCGTGATACACCCCAAGCATTTGCCCATGATGCAATGGCACTTGCCTTAGCGCAAGAGGCGATCAAACGCGTAGAATATAACTATTTAACCTCTGCAGAAAAACAGTTTACTTTGATGCCTTACATGCATTCTGAATCGGCCCTTATTCATCAGGAAGCTTTGGAATTATTTTTTCAAATAAAAAAAGAAAGCCCTTCCGCTTATAAATACGAGGTATTACATAAAGAAATTATTGATCGTTTTGGGCGCTATCCTCATCGTAATAAAATACTAGGCCGTACCTCCACCACAGAAGAAAAACTTTTCCTCCAAGAGCCCAACTCTTCCTTCTAATTAAAAACACTTTATGAATCAAACGCTAAACATTTGCTGGTTCAGACAAGATCTACGCATAACCGATAACCCTGCCCTTCAAACCGCTATACAACAAGGTGATGTATTAGCTATTTATATACAGGATGAGAAAAATGCAGGTGATTTTGCTATGGGTGCAGCGAGCCGTTGGTGGTTGCACCATAGCTTGGAAGCGTTAAATCATAGTCTAAATGGCAAGCTCAATATTTATGAAGGTGATGCCCAAGCCATTATTACTAAGCTCACACAGCGCTTTAATGTAAAATCCATACATTGGAACCGCTGTTATGAGCCATGGCGTATTCATCGTGACTCTCTCATAAAAAAACATTTAAAAGATAATGGCATTTTAGCTAAAAGCCATTCCGGATCGTTGTTACATGAGCCATGGACGGTGCATAAAAAAGATGGTACGCATTATCAAGTATTTACGCCGTATTACAAAACATTAGCAGATCTACCTGAGCCTTCCACTCCTCTTGCTTCTTTAGCACCATACAGCTTAGAAAGATTGGTCACAGATAAAGACAACCTGCTTAATCTAAAGGCTTTAAAATTGTTACCCACTGTGAGGTGGGATACAGTCATTGCTGCTAACTGGCAACCAGGTGAAAAAAACGCCCAGCTACAACTGCAACATTTTTTAGCTAGTAGAATAAACAATTACAAAACAGGTAGAGACTTTCCCGCTAAAAATAATGTCTCTGGTTTATCACCTTATTTACACTTTGGTGAAATATCGCCGAGACAAATTTGGCATGCTTTAAAAAAGCTACCTGATAACGAAAACACCGAACACTTTCGACGTGAATTGTGTTGGCGTGAATTTTCCTATTATTTATTGTTTCACTTACCACACCTTCCCACAGAAAATCTACGCCCCGCTTTTGATGATTTTCCTTGGCAACACAACATCGAGTGGCTTAAAAAGTGGCAACAAGGCAAAACCGGTTACCCTATAGTGGATGCTGGTATGCGTGAGCTTTGGCAAACAGGCTACATGCATAATCGGGTACGCATGATTTGTGCTTCTTTTCTAGTAAAAAACCTATTAATAGACTGGCGCTATGGTGCAGAGTGGTTTTGGGATTGTTTACTAGATGCTGATTTAGCAAATAATAGTGCCAGCTGGCAATGGGTGGCTGGCTGTGGTGCTGATGCGGCGCCTTATTTCAGGATTTTTAACCCCACCACTCAAGCCGAAAAATTTGACCCTAGCGGCAATTATATAAAAAAGTATTTACCTGAGTTAAAAGATTTACCCATTAAGTATCTTTTTACGCCTTCTGAAGCCCCAGCTCATGTATTAGCACACGCCAACATCACCCTAGACAAAGACTATCCACGACCTCTAGTGGAGCTTAAATCCTCTAGACAAACCGCTTTAGATGCTTATGCACAAATAAAAAAAGGAGCATAAAACTGGTAGGGTGTACTCCAGTTTCTTACTCTATTTAGATGCTTCACGCTGATCTAACACTAAACCCGCTAAATGAATACCAGTTTCATCAAATGTTTCATGAATAAAATCTACCCCTGCTTGACGAATAAGCACAGTATTTTCTTCATGCAAACTATAACTTACTATCAAACCAGAAAAACCACTTTTACGTAATTTTTGTGCGGCAATAAGTTTAGCCTCTAATTCATTGGCTGACAGCACCACAAATCTTAAATTAGGCGCAGCAAGCCGACGCCAAAACACAGGATCAGCGGCGTCGGCAAACATGATGTTAATACTTTCTTTTGTTTTCTGTTCTACTAATATAGGATCAGAATCTAAAGCCATCACATCTAATCCTTGTGCTACTAGTGCTTTGTAAGTGGCTGAGCCAGTACGCCCCATACCTACAATTAACACTTCCTCTTGTAACAATAATGGCTGCTCATCAGGATGATAACCACTGCGCTCCAAGGGCATAAGACGTCGACTATAGCGCTCATAAAGCGGATGAGCAAAGCGATTGAAAGGGGCAGACACCAGAAAAGAAAATGCAACGGCTAATGCTAAAGGAATGAGCCAGTCTGACAAGGCTACACTAGCTACAATCAACCCAAACTCACTGTAATTTGTTAGGCTTAAACTAGTTAAAAAAGCACTACGAGATCGCAGTTTAAAACCAATTAATAAACCAAAAAACAAGACGCCTTTTAAAGGTAATAACAAGGCTAAAAATAAGGCAAACCAAATGGCCTGAATATCAGGTAACCCACTCATCCCTATTTGCAAGAAAAAGCCTACCAGAAAAATTTCTTTAATACTCCAAAGTCCTTTAGCCAACTCATCTGCCCGCGGATGACTGGCCAATAAAGCCCCAAAAGCTAAGGCGCCCAACTCTGAACTTAAACCCACTTTCTCAAAACCAAAACCGCCAAATACCAAAGCCAGGAGTAAACCAGAAAGCACCAGCAACTCATCATGCCCACTGTAGTCAACTAAGCGATAGATAATTGGCCGCAATAACGGGATACCAAACACCACCAAGGCCCACAAAGACGGCGTTTGGCCGCTCACTACACTCATGACTCCAAGTGCTAATAAGTCTTGCACCACCAAAATACCAATGGCCACTCGACCATGAAAAGCCCGCAACTCCCCTTTGCTTTCTAATACCTTAGCCGCTAGAACCGTACTAGAAAAAGACAAAGCTATGGCTAACATAATGCCCGTATACCACGAGACATCAAGAAAAAACACAAACCCTGGAGCGATTAAAAAAACACTGATAATAAAATAAAGTACACCTCCGCCTAACACTTCCGGCCGCACTAAACTCTTTACCTTGAGCTTTAAACCAACCGTAAACAACAATAGAAGCACACCTAAATGCGCAATATGTTGTAGAGCCTGAGTACTTTCTACAGTGACATCTACCGTTTGCCCTAAGGCATTAATAGCAAAACCAGCGATTAAATAGCCAATAAGCGGGGGGAGTCCAATAAAACGTACCCCCATTCCTAGGCTAAAAGCGAAAACAATCCATACCGCCTCAATCACAACCAGCCTATCTTTTTAAATTGTCTATATAAGCTTCCGCACACTACCCCCATTGCCCCAAGTACAGCAGGATAGCCAAAACGTAGATCTAATTCTGGCATGTGCGTAAAGTTCATTCCATAAATCCCAGCTACTGCCGTAGGTATGGCCAGAATAGCGGCCCATGCAGCAAGCTTTCTAGTAATATCATTTTGTTGCAGCTGCACAATCATCATGCCGGCTTCAAAAGCAAAAGCTAAAGTATCTCTTAGGGATCGGATTAAATCGGCTTGTCTATCAATACGATCAGCAACCTCATAAAAATAAGCCCGGCTATCGTCGCCAATATATGATAAATTTTGACGCATAAACCTACGTGAAAGCTCAGCTAACGGTGCAATACTACTTTGTATGCGTAATAAAGTGCGTCGTAGTCTATAAACTTGCTCTATGTCCCTTTTCTCTGAACGACCTATAAAAAAATGCCTTTCTGCTTTAAGTACTTGTTTTTCAAACTGCAATAAACTTTCTGTGTAATCATCTGTGATGAAATCCAAAATTTCAGCGACTACATAATCAGCCCCACGTTCAATTTGCTCAGGCGTTTCTTCTAAATATGTTTGCACCTCAAGATCGGATAAAGAAGTATTGCGCCAAACACTGATTACAAAACCCTCGCCAAATAAAATCTGACTTTCTCCAAAACCCACAACACCTTTATGTAAATGCACAGTGATAGCTACCACCAAGCTCGCCTTTTCATATTCCACCACTTTTGGCCTGAGATGCTTGGTTTGCATTTCATCTATAACTCGCTCTTGCTTTACAAATCGTGGTAATAACTCAGATAGCTCTTCATCTGTGGGGTTAGTCAAACTTATCCATACTAAATCACCTTCTACTTTTGGCACAGACAATTCTACTGCCTTTATCTCTACCGCAGGCTGATTTAAAGCGTAGTATTTAATACGTTTAGACTTAATTAAAAAATGATCTTGAGACATAAATCGAGATGCTTAGATGTTGAAAATAGTCTCCAATATATCACGTATTATTCACACACTTAGCTTGCTTTCACTGTGTTAGAAACCGGATAACCAGCGTTCAAATCGAGATTTTCTTTGATAGCTTTTAATATTTGTATTACCACACTTAGGACAACTGTAAAAAACATCTATCCCTTCAACTAATTGTTCATTTTTAGGGTAGGTATTTTTTTTCCATAAACAAATGGAGCATTCGTAAGTACGTGCAGAAGCCGATTCTGATGGGAACCCTGTTTCAGACATAATCATCTCCTCTGTTATTAACAAAACAAATGTACCACTCTTGAGATGATCTGCACGCTAGGGTTTATCTGAAGACGATTTAAATCACACGGCTAAAAAATCTCTTACAAAAGGCGTTGCGGGCTCAGAAAATAATTGTTTAGGTGTGGCCATTTGCTCTACATGACCTTGATTTAAAACGACTATTCGATCAGCTACTTCAGCTGCCTCATCTTGATCATGCGTGACAAACACACTGGTTATATTTAACTCTTTATGTAATTCGCGCACCCATTGACGCAACTCCTTGCGCACTTTAGCATCTAATGCACCGAAGGGCTCGTCTAATAATAAAACATTTGGTTTTACTGCTAATGAACGGGCTAAAGCTACGCGCTGACGCTGCCCACCAGACAACTGCGCTGGATAGCGAGCGCCTAAACCTTCCAATTGTATTAACTCTAATAACTCTAGAACCGTTTTTTGTATAAGCGCTTTGGAGGGCCGCTTGGCCTTGGGCAACATACGCAAGCCAAAAGAAATATTATCAGCGACGGTCATTGACGGAAATAAAGCATAATTTTGAAATACAAAACCAATACCGCGCTCACGCACAGGAATCGCTGTGCAGTCTTTACCATTAAGAAAAATCTGCCCGGTATCAGCGGACTCTAAGCCTGCAATAATCCGTAATAATGTGGTCTTCCCGCACCCAGATGGTCCTAATAAAGCCACTAATTCACCGGAATCTATAGAGATTGAAACGTGGTCTAGCGCTTGATGATTTTCAAAGCGCCGAGAAATATGCTTAATGCTAATGGACATAGTAGAAACATCTTTATGAGTCTGTAAAATTCCTCTTAGTTTAAATTATATAAAACAAGTTCTTTATATGATAAAAGAATATACAAACAAATAAAACATCTTTTACCCAAGTTGCTGCGCACTGCACAATAAAAATATTGATTAATTAATTTACGGTTATTTCAAGGACAGCTAATGCGCACACTTAAATCTACTTTTGTTCATTTTACATTAGCAGGGCTAACAGCTACCGCTTTACCTTTAAGTGCTCAGGCTCAGACTGACACGCTTTTAAACGCCTCTTATGACATTGCTAGAGAATTATTTGCTGAATATAACCCCTTATTTGAAGCGCAATGGCAAAAAGAAAACAACAATCCGCTTAAAATAGAACAATCGCATGCAGGTACCTCTAGACAAGCCCAAGCGATTATGCAAGGACTTAAAGCCGACGTAGTGACCTTTAATCAGGTTACTGATATTGATGCTCTCGCTAAGCGTGGTTTTGTAGCGCAAGACTGGCAAGAGAAATTTCCTAATAATGCCTCCCCTTACTACAGCACCATTGCATTTTTAGTGCGTAAAGATAATCCTAAAAACATTCATAACTGGGATGATTTGGTACGTGAAGATGTCAAAGTGATATTTCCTAATCCCAAAACGTCAGGTAATGCGCGCTATAGCTATTTAGGCGCTTGGTTATTTGCTAATGAAACATTTAACGGCAATGAGCAACAAACCCAAGACTTTGTGCAAAAACTGCTGCATAACGTAGAAAACTTTCCTACAGGAGGTCGCGGTGCTACCGTCGCTTTTGCTAATAACGATCAGGGAGATGTTTTACTTACCTTTGAATCTGAAGTCATCAACATTGCTAATAGTGATGAATTTAAAAAGCACGAATTTGAGATTGTTGTGCCCCCGGTGAGCGTACTCGCTGAATTTCCTGTAGCAGTAGTAGAAAAAGTCACAGCTCAACAAAAAAGTGGTGCTGAGGCTAAAGCTTACCTAGATTACTTATACGCCACCCCAGCCCAAGAACTATTAAGCCAATACAACTATCGTGTGCACGATGAGTCCATAAAAAGCCAGCTACCAGAAGTACGTTTGATTAATCCTACTGAAATTATTGGTAATTGGGACCAAATTCAAGACACGCATTTTGTCTCTGGTGGCATCTTAGATCAGCTACTCGTTAAATAATAATTTAATAATTTCTCTTTTGCTCATGTCTAACACTTCTACTTCTTTTCACTGGCGCTTAAACCTTATAAAACAAAAAGCCGTATTGCCAGGCTTTGGGCTGAGCTTAGGTATTAGTGTGTTATACATTAGCCTGATTATTTTATTGCCTCTATCTGCGCTCTTTGTGTATGTCAGCGACATGAGTTTAGCGCAGTACTGGGCTGCTATTAGCCACCCTCGCGTGGTGGCGAGCTATAAAACCACGCTCAGTGCAGCCCTATTTTCTACATTTATTATTAGTTTAATTGGGCTACTATTCGCTTGGGTATTGAGTCGCTATCAGTTTTGGGGTAAACAATTCGTCGATGGTTTAATTGATTTACCCTTTGCCCTGCCTACGGCAGTAGCTGGTTTAACCCTAGCCACATTATTTGCTTCCAATGGTTGGTTAGGACAGTATTTTCATTTTTTTGGTATCAAAATTGCTTTCACCTGGCCGGGTATTGTGGTGGCCATGAGCTTTACAAGCTTGCCGTTTATTGTGCGCTCTGTACAGCCTCTAATAGAAAACTTAGATCACTCCTTAGAAGAAGCGGCGGAAACCCTAGGGGCACAACCATGGCAACGATTTTACTATGTGGTACTGCCGATTTTATTACCTGGATTGATTACTGGGGCTTCACAAGCCTTTATTCGTTGCTTAGGTGAATTTGGCGCTGTGATATTTATTGCTGGCAATAGCCCTTATCAGACCGAAGTTTCCTCTTTAATGATTTTTGTGCGCTTGGCTGAATACGACTATGCTTCTGCCGCTGCGATTGCTTCCGTAGTTCTCGCCACCTCATTAATTTTATTGTTTGGACTGCAAATAGCTCAACAACATTTATTTTTCAAAAAGCGATGAAATCTTCACTCTCTAACACCCAGCGTAGCTTGCTCGTATTCACATTAGGACTCATATTTATTATTTTAGTCCTACCACTGCTACTCATTATAAGCCAAGCTTTCAGCCAAGGGTTTACTGGTTTTTGGCACGCTATCATTGATTCAGACATGCGTCATGCCATAGCGTTAACCTTGTTAGTAGCAGCAATTAGCGTACCGATTAATTTAGTATTTGGGGTATTTTTAGCTTGGTGTGTTACTCATTATCGCTTCAAAGGCAGACAATTACTTATCACGTTAATTGACATTCCTTACGCCACCTCCCCCGTAGTAGCCGGTCTTTGTTATCTAGTGGTATATGGTGCAGAAGGTTATTTTGGCCCTTGGCTTACAGAGCACAATATACAACTAATGTTTGCCTGGCCGGGATTAGTCATGGTGACGATGTTTGTTACCAGTCCTTTTATTGCTCGTTTATTAATTCCTTTAATGCAAGAACAAGGCTCAGATCAAGAGTACGCTGCCCTAACCTTAGGGGCGAATGGTTGGCAAATCTTTTATCACATCACACTACCAAAAATAAAATGGGGATTATTGTATGGTGTGATCTTGAGTAATGCACGTGCTATTGGTGAATTTGGTGCGGTGGCAGTGGTGTCTGGCGCTATTCGTGGTCAAACCTTAACCCTTGCTTTATTAGTAGAACAACTAAACGATGACCATAAAGTAGTAGGCGCATTTAGTGCAGCTTTACTTTTAGCGGTAATGGCATTAATAACCATAAGCTTTAAAACATTATTAGATAGAAAAGTGTAAAACTCAAAGAGATCCTATTTTTACTTGTGCTATGATTGCCACTCCTTTGTAAACTGCCTTTGAAAAGCAGCTTTACGTGTTTGGCGCTCTAGGATTGGGAGGATCTCATCAATGTCGCTTACACTTTCTTCTTTATTTAATCGCTATTGGAACCCTTATTTTTCTTTAATCATAGCAGGGGTTCTTTCTGCACTCTACTTTGGCTTAACGGGTACGGTCTGGGCTGTAACAGGTGAATTCACCCGTTTAGGTGGGCATTTACTTCACTTACTTGGCGTAAACACCACGGACTGGGCCTATTTTGACTTAGTAAAAATGGATGGCAGCACTTTTAATCGCTCAGATGGTTGGATAGTTTGGGGGATGTTTGCCGGTGCTCTCATCATGGTTTTACTCGCTAATAATTTTAAAATCCGTATTCCTCAACAAAAACGCCGTCTGTGGCAAGGCCTAGTGGGAGGAATTATTGCCGGCTTTGGGGCCCGTATGGCCATGGGCTGCAATTTAGCGGCTTTTTTTACGGGTGTACCGCAATTTTCCTTTCATGCTTGGATTTTTATTGTAGCTACAGCTATGGGTACTTTTTTAGGAACCCAGATTATTAATAAACGCTGGTGGAAAGGCCGTCCATTATTATCCAAAGGCCACGGCTCAATTAAACCGTCTCGCAAGAAAAATGAACAATTACAACCCCTCTTGGGTAAATTATTTGCACTTGGCTATCTTAGTGGAGTGATGTATTTGTTTTATAGCGGAAAAACCCAATTAGGAATAGGTGCCTTGTTTGGTCTAAGCTTTGGCATTTTAGTAGAACGAGGCCAAATTTGTTTTACAGCTGCTTTTAGAGATTTATGGCTATTAGGCAAAGCCACCATGACAAAAGCTATTGTCATTGGAATGGGGGTAAGCTCTATTATTACGCTATTTATTATTAGCAATACAGATCTCAGTCCTATTACTCAAATCGCTGCGCCTAGCACCTTTGTAGGCGGCCTACTCTTTGGTATGGGCATTGTAATGGCGACTAGCTGTGAAACCGGGATGATGTATAGATTGATGGAAGGGCAAGTTGTCTATGTGGTCGTGTTTATAGGTAATATCATAGGCGCAACTGTATTGGCTTATTCTTGGGATCACTGGGGAGTTTATGATTTATTGGCTGCCAGTGGCCAAAAAATTAATCTAATCCCTTATTTTGGCCCCTCTACGGCTATAAGTATTACCTTAGCTTTATTAGCTATTTTATATTTTTACACTTTTATTAAAGAAAATAAGCACTTTACTAATTATGCCTAATACCTCTCTTAACCCCGCTTTCACTTTAGATTTACGTGGCGAATCTTGCCCCTATCCACTTATTTATACCTTAGAATCATTAGAAGGAATGGCTTCAGGAGAATTATTACAAATAATTACGGATTGCCCTTCTTCTTTTAGAAACATACCGGAAGAAATGGACAGACGCGGTTATAGGTCAGCTATAGAGCCAATTCGTAATGGGCAAGAGTTTTTATTTTATGTGTATGCTTAATCATTAAACGATTTTAACGCACGTTTATATAACAAGAAACGTCCTGAGTATGGTTCTGGCTCCTCTTTATTATTATAAGCAAATGGGCGCTGAACTTTTTGGTCATGTGCCAAGTCAAAACCATACTCAGCCATACTTCGGCTAAAACGGTTTCTATAACCACGATTTGGATCCATAACCCACACTTCAGATTTAGCGGCAGCATGCTCATGAATAAAGGCGGCTACTTGTGCTGGACTACTGGGCTCGTACAGTAAATCACTACCCATAATTAAATCATAACGCTTAGATAGTATAGGAGCAGCTGTGTCGTCTAATGACACAGACTCTTCCCGGCCCCATTGGCCATACTTATATGCCATTTCAGGCAGCTTATTATTAAGCAGATTTTTATTCAAAAAATGGCCGGCTAAGGGATGCCGATCACTAGCAGTGACGTTGCCACCCAAACGATGAGCTACCAAACTAGCAATGGCCAAACCACAACCAATTTCTAATATACGCTGTTTAGGATCAACGGGTTTTTTTGCAATCTTAATAGCTAATTGCACTCCAGACGGCCACAACATACCAAACAATGGCCATGCTGCGGAACAAATACCCAAACGCTCTGCTGCTCCGGTGGGATCGTAGTACTGCGTTCTGTCTGATAGCGTATAAATCTCTAGCGGCTTTTGACCTGATATATCTATAGTTCGTAGAATTGTTTGATAGGGTTGTGTATTTGTCATAAATAGCTACCGTAGTTAAGATAAGTATATATTAACACAAGCTATTTCAGACTTTTTTTAATAAGTTTTATATATTAAAGATGAAGGAACAATGATGAAAAAAGTAATAGACATAAAAAAAACCCCCGTTAGATCACTAACGGGGGTTTTTGGTATAAGAGCTTGACAATGACCTACTTTCACAGGCGTTCGCCCACTATCATCGGCGCTAAGGCGTTTCACTGTC
>NZ_JBYBKW010000011.1:0-38539 GCF_057475285.1 Paenalcaligenes sp. DL 309 | reverse complement strand
GGTGATGGTAAGCGTTGGGGCCAGCACATCGGCCGTCCAAGCTTGACTCGCACCGGTCCCGGCGTTACCCGCCACGTCGGTGTAGCTGTTATCAGCCACCGTGATGCTCGGCACCGTATCCGTTGCATCTTTGGTGAACGTCGCCGTCCACGTGGTGTCATCCACTTTCGTGAAGCCACTTAACGAACCACCTGCGGTCACCACACTAGTCCCAACAAATCCCTCTACCGCTTCGCTAAAGCTAAAGGTCACACCCGCGGTTTCACCCACGGCCAACACACTGGTGTTGTCTGTGGTGATCTCAAGCGTTGGGGCCAGCGTATCAAACGCGCCTTGTGCCGAACCGCCTAATCCTAGGTTGCCAGCCGTATCGGTGTACGAACCAGCGGGCACGTCAACCGTGACTTGACCATCAAAACCCACATCCACGGTAAGATCCGCTGTATAGGTGTTGCCGCTCCGAGTGAGATTGCTCAAACTGGCGTTAGCCACTATCACGTCGCCCAAGCCAAAACCTTGCACCGCTTCGCTGAACTCAAAACTCACCGTACCATCGTCACTGATCGTAACAGTGACCTCTGGAGGAGTAGTATCTACCACCGGAGGCGTAGGAACCTCAACTTCATCACTTGGTACTTCCGGCTCCGGATCAACAGGAACCTCAGGCTCCACCGGCACTTCCGGCTCAGGATCAACAGGAACCTCAGGCTCTACCGGTACCTCAGGCTCAGGAATAATCTCATCTTCTGGAACTACAGGCTGACCTGGCTCTTGAGCAACAATATCATCAGCATCAACAACACCTGCTGCTGCTGCGGCTGCTGCCGTTCCACCCAAAATTTGCGTCTCTGGTGTATCAACGGTAGGGCTAGGATAAGCAAGCGCTAGAGGGCTGGTGGGCTCTACTATAGACATCAGACGAGTAAAGCTACTACCACCCGCACCATCGCCACCACCCGCGTTACCGCCAGCCACCGCTGCAGTCGCATCAAGCACCTCAAATGGATCAACACCCTCTTCGAGAGCTGCTATAACTTGGGCTACTTCAGGATCAAGATTAGCTAAAGTCTGGGGATTGGCTACACTCGCGCCCCAGGCATCTACATCAGTGGCAAACACATCAGAAGAAAGTACAAACTCGCGGTTTTCACCAATGGTTAAAGCAGGCATACCGTCAGCAGCGAGCACAACGCTAGCGCCATTTTCAGTAATAATTTCTGCATTTTCGGGGACGCGCATGCCTTGCTGGATCTGGGTTCTGCTGCCATCTGCATTTACTACCCAAGCCGTACCAACCACTTCATTAACTAAGACTGTAGCCATTTTTTATTCCTGATGTATTTTGTAAATATTTCTTTGATGTTATGAATTGTAATAAAACCATATAAAAAAACTATTGGCCGCGCGGCCAATAGTTCTCTTCACATTTATTAACAATCAGTTACTCAAGCGGGAAAAATTAACCGACGCCATGCACTTTTAATGCCAACATTAACCGATCTGCCACACCGAGCTTCTCAAAAACGGCACTTAAGTGGGCACGTACGGTGCGCTCGGAAATGGTTAAGTCCTCAGCAATTAAAGCATTGGAATGCCCTAAGGCGGCACGCTGCGCTACTTCAATTTCTCTAGGCGTTAAGCCCTGCTGCCAAGCGGTAGCAGGAGTAGGCGCAGCCTCAGACAGTTTCGCAGACACTTGGCTTAACAGACGGCTTAACAAACTTTGCCCTACCCAGATATTACCGCCATGCACTTGCTGCAGCATGGTATCAATCACCGTAGCAGGACTATAGGCATGAAAATACGCCTTCGCCCCCGCCACAATCATTTTTTGGCCTTCAGGGTCTGAGGGATTCAAACTACCCACTAATACCGTAGTCGCAGGGTTGGCAAAGAGCTGTTGCCACTGCGCATCGGCCAAATCCACCAAGGCCGCATCTACCATCACCAAACCACCACTATGAGCGGCTAGCCATTGCTGTGCTTGCGACAAGGTTTGCGCTTGCTCTAATTTATAGGCTGCATTATCTATACCTAGCCACTGCTCACGCAATACCGCATCGGCACTTAATAATAAAACGAATATGTTTTGCATAACTATTCCTAATTAACGCTCAGTAAAAGCGTTTTCACGCGCTCGCAGTATAGGTTTTAATAAGTACTGCAACACCGTGCGCTTGCCTGTTAAGATATGAACATCAGCAACCATGCCAGGTAAAACAGGACGGTTATCATCGCCTACAAACGCATCCTCAGTACGCACCTTCGCCACATAAAAGGAATTGCCTTTCTCATCGGTAATGGTGTCAGCACTCAGCTGCTCCAGCACCCCTTCTAAACCGCCATATACCGCAAAATCATAAGCGGTGAATTTCACATTGGCGGTTTGGCCAGGGTGTAAAAAACCAATATCACGCGGATTAATACGTACCTCTAAGAGCAAGGTGTCATCGGTGGGCACAATCTCTAAAATGTCTTTGCCCGGCTGCACCACGCCCCCCACGGTATTTGAAAACAACGATTTCACCGTGCCACGTACTGGTGAGCGTATTTCTGCTAAGCGCACACGGTCCTCTAAGGCTCGCTCACTTTCTTTAAGCGTAGATAACTTGGCACGCACATCAGACAACTCCGTACGCGCTTCATTTCTAAATTTAATTTCTGTTTCTTCTAAACGCTCCTCAGCCTCTTGAATAGAAGACTGAATACGATCAATTTGGGCATTAGCGGCTTTTTGCTCACCACAATATCGCGCCACATCGCGCTGTAAGCGTAGAATATCCACCTCAGACACCGCACCGCTTTTAAGTAACGGACGAGTCATGTTGAGCTCTTGAGAAGTCAGCCCACAGCTGGACGCGGCCTGATCACGATTGGCACGGGTTTCACGCAACTCTTGGCGGCGCTGATTAATCTGCTCTTGGGCTACCACTAAATTACTGCGTAGCTCATTACTTCTGGCTTCCCACACTCGCCTTTCCATTTCCGCCAGCTCTGGTGCTTTTAACGTCACTTCTTCTGGCATATTTAGCGGTGTACCCGTCGCAATCGCTTCTAAACGGGCAGCTTTAGCGGTTAAAGACAAGGTTTCAGCCTGACTTTCACCTAAAGAAGAGCTGTAACGTGTGGGATCTATGCGTAACAACACATCGCCCTCTTCTACGAACTCGCCGGGGCGCACCAGAATCTGTTCCACCACACCACCGTCTAAGCTTTGCACCACCTGTATTTGGCTAGAAGGCACTACCTTGCCCTCACCACGTACCACTTCATCTATCCAAGCAAAATACGCCCAGGTCACTAAAGCAATAAACACCAACAAGGAAAGCCAAATTAAAATGGCTGAGCCGCGGTTTTTTTGGTTATAAATAAGATGATCAATATTTTTAGCCATGTAATTAGCGCCCCCACTGCTCAATACGGCCTTCACGCAAGGCGGTAATGACTTGCTCTTTGGGGCCATCGGCCACGATTTTGCCGTTATCCACCACCATCAGTCTATCGACTAACTCCAGCAGGGCCATGCGGTGGGTGATTAATACCACGGTACGCGGCGCACAGATAGGCTTCAAGTGCTTACGTAACTGCACTTCACTTTGGTTATCCATATTACTGCTGGGTTCATCCAGTAACAGCACGGAAGGATTACCCAATAAGGAACGGGCAACGGCGATGGCTTGGCGCTGCCCGCCAGATAAAGACTCCCCTCTTTCACTGATCAACATGCTGTAACCATCGGGGTGCTTAGAAGCAAAGCGATCTACGCCTGTCATTTTTGCCACTTCCAGCATTTGCTCATCAGTAGCAAAAGGCGCGCCCATGGTGAGGTTGTATTTTAAGGTGCCATAAAACAGCACGGGGTCTTGCGATACATACCCCATAGAACGGCGTAAATCGGCCGGATCTATTTGCTGGCTGTCTACATCGTCCACCAAAATAGTGCCACTGGTGGGTTGATACAAACCCAGTATGAGCTTAGCTAAGGTGGTTTTACCGGAGCCAATGCGGCCGATAATCCCCACCTTTTCCCCTTCTTTGAGGGTGAAATTAATATTATTTAATATGTTGTGATCCGTGTTGGGATACGCAAAGCTCACATTTCTAAACTCTACCTTGCCACGCAAAACAGGGCGCGGTAAGTATTGGCGCTCAGTGTTGTGCTCTACGGGCAACTTCATGTAATTATCTATAGAAGCTAAGGAATTTCGCGCATTATGAAACTGCATCATCAGCCCGGCTAAGGGGCCTAGCGGCGCTAAACTGCGGCCCGCAATCATAGAAGAGGCAATGATGCCCCCCATAGACAACATGGCCTCTTGCACCAAAAAGGCCCCAATAATCACCACACTCACCGTAACGATTTGCTGCACCGTTTGCACAAAACTCACGGTGGCTGAGGTGGTGGATTTAATCTTAGCGTTTAACAGTGCGATTTGTTCTGTGGCTTGCTCCCACTGGCGCTGCGCCATGCCTTGGGAGTTCAACACCTTAATGGTTTCTAAGCCAGCTAAAGATTCTACTAATACCGCATTACGCTGTGAGCTGGCTTGGAAGGTTTCCTTACTCAGATTTTCTAAACGCCGCTGCGCAAACAAAGACACCACCACAATAATCACCATGGCGACTAAAGGCGGAATCATCATATACGGTGAAATCCAACCCAGCACCGCCACAAACAAAAACATAAAGGGTAAATCTACCAAGGTGGTGAGACTGGCCGACGCGATAAAGTCGCGTACCGATTCAAAAGAGCGCAGATTGGCCGCAAAAGCGCCCACCGATGCCGGACGACCTTCCATCTTTAAGCCCAGCACCTGCTCCATAATTTGCGATGAAAGACGTATATCGATTTTACTACTGGCCTTATCTACCACTCTGGCTCTAGTGGTGGTGAGTATCCAATTAAATAACAGGGCCATCACCACACCAATGACTAACACCCAAAGGGTATCAATGGCTTTATTAGGTACCACGCGGTCATAAACGTTCATGGTGAATAAAGGCATCACCAAAGCGAGCACATTAATTAAAAACGCCGCCGCTAAGGCATCGCGGTATAAGCGCCAATTATCAAATACCACCGCCCAAAACCAGTTTTTACTACGACCTTGGGTTTGCCCTTCTTTGGAGCGATGTTCAACCTGATAATGCGGCTGCACAAAGGCCATCACACCGGCATAAATTGCTTCCAGTTTGGCAAACTCTACCTTTACTGGCACGGGTGACTCCGGGTAGTGCACGGTGGCCATGGTCACACCCTCTATGACTTCTATATCTATGAGTACACAGTGCCTATCTTCTTGTAAAAAAAGAATAGCCGGGAGGATTTCAGTGGGCAGGTTTTTTAACGAACGCCGTACTAGCTTGGAAGTGCAATGCCCACGCGCTGCTGCACGGCTTAATAAATCGGCACTTAAACGATGATTTTTAAGGGGTAAACCAGCAATCAGATGCTGCGCTGAACTGGGGTTGCCTTGTAAGCGTGTCACTTCTACTAAACACGCTAATAATGAATCATCATGGGTGGCATGATGCGGCACATTATCATTAAAAGAGGTAGCTGCTGTGACCATATTAAATTATTGAATCCTCATCATCATTAATTAAATTTAATGAATTATGTAGCTTCTTTCGTACCTGCTTTCTTGCTGATAACTTCTCTAACGCTTTGGGTGGAAGATCGGTCATGCGAATGGTGCCATTATTTATTAGAACATCAATCAAATCTTCTAAAACGCGAATTAAATCGCTATCTGAAGACGAAAGCTGTTTTTTTATATTCAACTTTTCAGGCTTTTTCTCATCCATCTTCCACCTCGTTTTACGGGTTATTTATAAGAGACAACAGGAGGTGTTAGGTTTTCACCATAACTGACCTCTACAGGCTTTAAGTTTGATGTATTAGGCACTGGCTTAGAGCACATTTCAATGGTTTCATCTGATAAATCCAGAGCTTTAATTTCATCCGGCACCTCATTGCTATAAGGAGCTGCTAAACCAAGGGCTGGTAATACTCTATGAGAGAAGGTTAACCAACGCAACTCAGCTTGTTGCAAATCGTAACGTGCATTAGCTAAAGCTCTGCGCGCATCAAATAGCTCATTTTCTGTATCCAAAACGTCTAATAATGAACGCTCACCAATTTGGAATTGCTGCATATAGGCCACACGCACACGAGAAGTGGCGAGCTCGTGCTTTTCTAAGAAAGGAATTTGGGCACGAATACGTTCAATGTTATTCCAAGCAATATTTAACTCTTGCTGCATATTACGGCAGGTGTAATCGCGTACATCACGGGCGGCGTACTCTTGGGCAGCGGTTTGACGAATACGTGCTGAGTCTGCACCACCACGATATAAGTTAAAAGAAGCCACTAGTTCTACTCTAGAAGCTTGGGCATCACGGTAGTCTGGATTATTGGGGTTAGGATTTTTATCACGCCCGGTTGCCGCCTTGAATTCCACTGTGGGTGATAAACGGCCACGAGCTACATCTCTGCCTGACTTTGCCGCTTGTGTTAGGGCTTGCTTAGAGAGCAGGCTGGGGTTTTGTCTGAGTGAATCATTGAAGTTTAGGCTGTCTTGCGGTAGATCTGCTGCCACACTGGGTGCAGGCAACAAAGTCGTGGCAGGTATGCCCACAATACGCTGATAACGCTGTAATACATCATTCAAATTACCAGACTCTGTCATGAGATTACTTTGTGCTAAAGCTTCACGACCATAAGCTTGCTCTAAATCTACCCCACGGCCAATGCCTGAGCGTTGACGCTCTTCAATTTGGCGCAATGTACTCACGTGCATTTGATAGTTTTCTTCAGCCAGCTCTTGCATCTCTTTGTAACGAAGTACATCTATATGCGCCAAAGCGGCTTCTAAGGCCACGTTATCTACGGTTGCCAAGAGCTCGTAATAACCTGAGAGTTTTTCAAAGCCCAGTTGTTTAACTTGATTTAGGCTACTGAAACCATCAAATAATAATTGGCGTAACTCTACGGTGTAGCCTCGTCTAGTCCAATCAGACGAAGAACGATCACCTGCGCTGCCTTCCCACTCACGGCCTACTCTACCAGTGGCATTTATCTCAGGTAGCAACGCACCTCTAGCCACATTTTTACCTTCTAAACTGGATTGGAAATCTTGAAACTGCGCCCCAATCTCTGGGTTGGAAAGTACTGCTTTTTCTACGCTTTGCTCTAAAGAGGTGGCTTCAAAGGCTAAGCCCAAAGAACTATAAGCTAAAGCACACACCCAAACGCTCATCTTGATTTTATTAATATTCATTGCTTCCTCTATGTTGATTTTCACCCAACACACTTTCACGAAAAAAGCCGTTTTCTTTACAATTAAAGAAACGGCAATAATGATTAATTAAACTTGAATTGAAACCCGGCTATAGTTAACAACATAGTGGGTAAAGAACTCATTGAATGGCAAGGCGGAGCCACAGGTTTCTGGCCTGTCGTTCTTAAAGCATAACCTTACGTCTTGTATATATATATTATATTTGATGACATTTATTATAACCATATAGGCCAAGTAAAAATAAAACAATGTTAACTTAGTAGTAATTGTGGGAAATTAACAAAAAAGAGGAATAGTCCGTCATGTCTAAACATCATTATGAAACCTTAGCCTTATATATTAATGGTGAGTTCATTCACTCAGCATCGCATCACACTGAGGATGTGATTAACCCTTCCACCTTAGACGTTCTAGGCAAACTACCGCACGCCACCCAGGCTGATTTAGATTTAGCGCTTAATAGTGCACAAAAAGCGTTCGAAACGTGGCGTCACAGCTCTCCTATGGAACGCAGTGAAATTCTGCGTAAAGTGGGGCAACTGAGCCGTGAGCAGGCTGAAAATATAGGGAGAAACATCACCCTAGATCAAGGCAAGCCCTTGGAAGAAGCCGTAGCGGAAGTAATGAGTTGTGCGGATAATGCCGATTGGCATGCGGAAGAATGCCGTCGTATTTATGGTCGTGTGATTCCACCCCGTCGGCCGGAAGTACGCCAAATGGTGGTGCGCGAGCCCATTGGTGTGTGTGCGGCTTTTACCCCTTGGAATTTCCCTTATAACCAAGCCATACGTAAAATATGTGCTGCAGTGGGGGCAGGTTGTACCATTATTATCAAAGGCCCTGAAGATGCTCCTAGCGCGGTGATGGCCATTGCCCGATTATTTCATGAAGCGGGTTTACCTAAGGGTGTACTCAATGTGGTGTGGGGTAAGCCAGCCGAGATTTCTGATTATTTAATACGCTCACCCATAGTGCGTAAAGTGTCTTTTACCGGCTCGGTGCCGGTAGGCAAGCAGCTGGCGGCTTTAGCCGGCGCACACATGAAACCCATCACTATGGAGCTAGGAGGTCATGCGCCCGTTTTAGTTTTCCCTGATGTGGATATCAAACGTGTGGCCAAGCAGTTGGCCCATTTTAAAGTGCGTAACGCCGGCCAAGTGTGTATTTCCCCCACGCGTTTTTATATACACGATGCTATTTACAATGATTTCCGTGATGAATTCATTAATATATTATCGAGTTTTACGGTAGGTGATGGCCTAGATCCAGACACCGATATGGGCCCTTTGGCCCATGAGCGCCGCTTGGCCACTATGGATGAGTTTGTGCAAAATGCGCTGCAGCATAAAGGGCAAATCGCCCTCGGCGGTAAGCGTTTGGATAAAGAAGGCTATTTCTATGGCCCTACTGTGATTACCGATGTGACGGATGATTCCTTAGTAATGACCGAAGAGCCCTTTGGCCCCATTGCACCCTTAACACGTTTCAATGACACCACAGATGTATTGCGACGGGCTAATTCTTTGCCCTTCGGTTTAGCTTCTTACGCCTTTACTAATAACTTACAAACCGCCCACACCGTATCCAATGAACTACAAGCTGGTATGGTGTGCATCAACCATTTCGGCATGGCCCTGCCAGAAACCCCTTTCGGTGGTATCAAAAACAGCGGCATTGGTAGTGAGGGTGGCACTGAAACCTTTGATGGGTATTTGGTCACCAAATTTATTACGCAACGGTGATACCAAAACAAAAACCCCAGCCATATAAATATATATGCTGGGGTTTTGTTTTAGGTCCCGTAGACCTAAATCGCATTTATTTAATTAATACGAATTAAATAACGCGTGCAGGTGTAAGCAAACGCTCAACCGTCCAAGACTTGTGACGGCTCAAAGGACGGCACTCAGCGATTTCAACTAAATCGCCTTCATTGTATTGGTTAGTTTCATCGTGTGCTTGATACTTACGTGAACGTACGATGATCTTGCCATATAAAGGATGCTTAACGCGGCGTTCTACACGAACAACCACGGTTTTATCCATTTTATTGCTGACCACAATACCTTGTAATAAGCGCTGGCGCTTTTCTGCAACGGGTGTAGTTTGAGTTTCGCTCATATTACTTTCCTGCTTTCTCAGCCATTATGGTACGCACGCGAGCAATGTCACGACGCACTTTAGGTAGCTGGCTAGTGTTGGAAAGCTGTTGAGTGGCTTTTTGCATACGCAAATTAAATTGCGCCTTCAACAGACTTTCAAGCTCAGTTTGGAGCTCGGCGGTTTCTTTAGAACGGAGTTCGCTGGTTTTCATGAGATCTCCTTAAGCACCAAGGTTTCTTACCACAAACGTGGTAGAAAATGGGAGCTTGGCAGCGGCTAGACGGAATGCTTCACGCGCGAGTTCTTCGCTCACGCCTTCCATTTCGTACAGCATTTTGCCGGGTTGAATTTCAGCGACCCAGTACTCCGGATTACCTTTACCACTACCCATACGTACTTCAGCAGGTTTCTGTGAAATAGGTTTGTCAGGGAAAACACGAATCCAGATGCGGCCACCACGTTTAATGTGACGGTTAATAGCACGACGTGCCGCTTCAATTTGACGAGCGGTGATGCGACCACGACCTGTGGCCTTCAAACCAAACTCACCAAAAGATACCTGGGTACCACGAGTGGCTAAACCAGTATTGCGACCTTTATGCTCTTTACGATATTTTCTACGAGAAGGTTGTAACATAATTATTCTCCTTCTGGTGCCGGCGCAGCGCCACGACGAGGACCACGTCCACGACCGCCTGGACGACGACCTTCTGGGCGTTCGCCACGAGGACGACGCTGACGACGCTCATCGGGTGCAGCTGTTTCTTGAGGTAGATCGCCATTAGGCTGTAGATCACCTTTATAGACCCAGACTTTAATACCGATAATACCGTAAGTGGTATGCGCTTCTGCGGTAGCATAATCAATATGCGCACGCAAGGTGTGTAGAGGCACACGGCCTTCGCGATACCATTCGGTACGAGCAATTTCAATACCATTCAAACGACCAGCACTAGCAATTCTAATGCCTTGAGCACCTAGACGCATGGCGTTCTGCATGGCGCGCTTCATGGCGCGGCGGAACATAATACGCTTTTCTAGCTGCTGAGCAATAGAGTCAGCTACTAGCTGAGCATCTGTTTCAGGTCTGCGAATTTCTTCAATGTTAACGTGTACAGGTACACCCATTAAACGCTGGAGATCGACTTTTAATTTTTCAATGTCTTCTCCACGCTTACCGATCACAACGCCTGGACGGGCGGAGTAAATAGTAATACGGGCGTTTTTGGATGGACGCTCAATAACTACACGGCTTACAGAGGCATTTTTCAGCTTCTTTTTCAGGTATTCGCGCACGCGGATATCATCGGCTAGTATAGCGCTAAAATCATTATGATTAGCATACCAGCGAGAGCTCCAGTTACGGTTTACCGCGAGGCGGAACCCAATTGGGTTAACTTTTTGTCCCATTGTGACTCCTTAAGCGCCGACCTTAACCACAATGTGGCAGGTTTGCTTTTCGATGCGGTTACCGCGGCCTTTGGCCCGTGCGGAAAAACGTTTCAAAGATTGCCCTTTGTCTACAAAGATTGTAGTTACGCGCAATTCATCGATATCGGCACCATCGTTATGTTCAGCATTAGCAATAGCGGATTCAAGCGCTTTTTTGATAATACCGGCGGCTTTTTTGGGAGTGAACGTGAGCGTGTTTAGCGCTTGCTCTACAGACTGGCCGCGAATCATATCGGCGACCAAGCGTGCTTTTTGAGCAGAAATACGTACTCCACGAATAGTTGCTGTGGTTTCCATCGCTTATCTCCGTGACTTCTTGTCCGCAATGTGCCCTTTAAACGTACGGGTCAATGCGAATTCACCGAGCTTATGGCCAACCATATTTTCGTTAATATAAACAGGAATATGTTGACGGCCATTGTGCACGGCAATCGTCAGGCCTATAAACTCAGGCAGGATGGTAGAACGACGCGACCAAGTTTTGATCGGACGTTTATCTTTGCCCTCGACTGCAGCATCAATCTTATTGATTAGATACTCGTCTACAAATGGGCCTTTTTTAATCGAACGTGACATATGTTCGCCCCTTACTTACGCTTGCGACGCGAGACAATCATATTGTCTGTGCGCTTGTTACTACGTGTACGGTAACCTTTAGCAGGTGTACCCCATGGACTAACGGGCTCACGACCTTCACCGGTTTTCCCTTCACCACCACCGTGTGGGTGATCGATCGGGTTCATGGCTACACCACGAACGGTAGGACGTATGCCACGCCAGCGTGTTGCACCGGCTTTACCGATTTGACGCAAGCTGTGATCTTCGTTACTGACAGCGCCAATAGTGGCTCTGCAGTCAATGTGAATACGACGCACTTCGCCGGAACGTAAACGAACCTGAGCGTAAGAACCATCGCGTGCTAGCAATACGGCAGATGTACCCGCTGAACGAGCTAGTTGTGCACCTTTACCAGGCATCATTTCAATACAGTGTATGGTGGCACCGATTGGAATGTTACGAATAGGTAAAGTGTTACCAGCGCGTATAGGCGCATCTTGACCGGATAAGAGCGTAGCACCCACTTGTAGACCACGAGGAGCAATAATGTAACGACGCTCACCGTCTGCATAGCAAAGTAATGCTAAGTGTGCAGTGCGGTTTGGGTCGTACTCTAAACGCTCGACTTTCGCTGGTATACCATCTTTATTACGACGGAAATCAACGATGCGGTAGTGCTGTTTATGACCACCGCCACGATGACGTACGGTGATATGACCGTTGTTATTACGGCCAGAGCTACGCTTTTTCTTTTCTAGTAGTGGAGCATAAGGAGCACCTTTATGGAGCTCAGAGTGCACTACTTTAACCATGCCGCGACGACCAGGCGACGTGGGCTTAACTTTTACGAGTGCCATATTAGTTCATCTCCGTAAAGTCGAGTTCCTGACCGTCTTTAACGCGAACGTAGGCTTTACGTTCGTTACGGCGGCGACCTTCGAAACGACCAAATCGCTTGGCTTTACCGTTTTGGTTTAGTACCTGTACTGACTCGACTTCCACATCAAAGAGCATTTCAACAGCTGCTTTAATTTCGGCTTTGGTGGCAGTAGGTGCTACGCGGAAAGCGATTTGCTGATTTTCTTCTGCTACCATCGTGGCTTTTTCAGTCACGATTGGAGCTAGGATGATTTGGTATAAGCGTTCTGCGTTCATCCCAACATCTCCTCGATTTGAGCGATAGCCGCTTTAGTGATCAACACATTTTTATAGTGGATCAAAGATAAAGGATCGGCATCACGCGGTTCGACCACAGCAACGTGAGGTAAGTTACGCGTAGCGAGGTAGACGTTTTCATCGATGGTATCAGTGATGATTAACACAGATGCTAAATCTAATTCTTTGAGTTTAGTGGCAGCTAATTTTGTTTTAGGTGCATCTAAAGTGAAAGACTCGACCACAGTAATACGGCCTTCACGCGCTAACTGAGAGTAAATGGACTGCAAACCTACGCGGTACATTTTCTTGTTAACTTTGTGGCTATAGTTTTGGTCTGGCGAGTTTGGGAATATACGACCACCGCCACGCCATAAGGGGGAGGAAGCCGCACCAGCACGGGCGCGACCCGTACCTTTTTGACGCCAAGGCTTACGTGTACTGTAGTTAACTTCAGCACGCGTTTTTTGTTTGCTGTTTGCGCTACGAGCATTTGCTTGGTAGGCAACAACAATCTGATGGACTAAGGCTTCATTAAACTCACGACCGAAAACAACATCGGAAGCCGCGATAGTAGAAGCTTGACCCTGATCATTCAGGAGCTTGAGTTCCATGATTAGGCTCCTTTAATGGCGGGACGCACTACAACGTCGCCATTTTTATGGCCGGGGACAGCGCCTCGAACCAATAAAAGACCACGCTCTGCATCTACACGCACAATATCTAGATTCTGAACGGTACGGGTAACATCACCCATGTGACCGGCCATCTTTTTACCCGGAAAAACACGACCTGGATCTTGCGCGTGACCGATAGAACCGGGCGCACGGTGAGAGATCGAGTTACCGTGAGAAGCACGTTGACCAGCAAAGTTGTGACGCTTAATAGTACCGGCAAAACCTTTACCAATAGTGGTACCTGTAACGTCTACTTTTTGGCCAGCTTCGAACACGCTTTCAATAGCAATCACATCACCAGGATTGTGATCAGCAACTTTAGCGGGATCTAGACGGAATTCTTTAAGGATACTACCGGCTTCTACTCCAGCTTTGGCGTAATGACCAACAGCAGGCTTATTAACACGGGAGGCGCGACGAGAGCCATAAGCTAGCTGCACAGCAGCATAGCCATCGACTTCGGGCGTCTTGATTTGGGTGACGCGGTTGTTGGACACGTCCAGTACAGTTACAGGGATGGAATCACCTTCGTCTGTAAAAATACGGGTCATGCCGACTTTGCGCCCAACAAGGCCCAACCGCCATGCGGCAGGCACAGGTGTCGAGTTCGACATCTTATTCTCCATTCCCAACTACGATTGGTTGGGGCTAACTGTTTACGTTTGCAGAACTATTTCTGCATACAAAAACCTTCTTTTTTCATAAACCCAAGTGCTTAAAGCGCGCAAGCTTGCACTAGGCTAAGCTAATTAATATAGCATATAAGCCTAATTTACAGCAAGATAAAAAAAGCCGAGGTTAAAAAACGTCGGCTTTTACTAACAAATCTTATTACTGCAGAGCAATTTCTACATCTACACCAGCAGGCAGATCTAAGCGCATCAACGCATCAACCGTTTTATCTGTTGGGTCTACGATGTCCATAAGACGCTGATGTGTACGAATCTCAAACTGATCACGTGCTGTTTTGTTAACGTGAGGGGAGCTTAAGATGTCATAGCTACGAATGCGTGTAGGCAGAGGTACTGGACCACGAACTACAGCACCGGTGCGCTTAGCCGTATCCACGATCTCGGCTGCGGACTGATCGATGAGTTTGTAATCAAACGCTTTTAAGCGGATGCGAATTTTCTGGTTTTTCATGTGGAATCCTAAAGAACGAAAAGGACAGGGGGAATTCCCCCTGTCGTTATATCACTAACAATAAACAGCTATTAATAATTAATGCTATTTATTATTTAATGATTTTAGCTACCACACCCGCACCCACGGTACGACCCCCCTCGCGAATGGCGAAGCGTAAACCTTCTTCCATGGCGATAGGAGCGATCAAGGAAACGTTCATGGCGACGTTATCACCAGGTAGAACCATTTCTTTGTCTTCAGGTAACTCAATGGTACCGGTTACGTCAGTAGTACGGAAGTAGAACTGAGGACGGTACCCTTTAAAGAAAGGCGTGTGACGACCACCCTCTTCTTTGGACAAGATGTAGACTTCAGCAGCGAAGTCCGTGTGCGGCTTAATGGAACCGGTGGCCGCTAATACCTGACCACGCTCCACGTCTTCACGCTTGGTACCACGTAGTAGTACACCCACGTTATCGCCCGCTTCACCTTGGTCTAGCAACTTACGGAACATCTCAACACCGGTACATGTGGACTTCACGGTGTCACGAATACCTACGATTTCGATCTCTTCACCCACTTTAATGATACCGCGCTCGATACGGCCTGTTACTACCGTACCACGACCGGAAATGGAGAACACGTCTTCCACTGGCATCAAGAATGCACCGTCTACCGCACGCTCGGGTGTAGGAATGTAAGAGTCAAGAGCAGCAGCCAACTCGAGAACAGCAGCGTGACCTAAAGGACCGGTGTCGCCTTCGAGAGCTAGCTTAGCGGAACCCTTAATGATGGGGGTGTCGTCGCCAGGGAAATCGTAGTTGTCTAGCAACTCACGCACTTCCATTTCAACCAACTCGAGCAGCTCTTCGTCATCCACCATATCGGCTTTGTTTAGGAACACAACGATGTACGGCACGCCAACCTGACGGCTTAACAAGATGTGCTCACGTGTCTGAGGCATGGGGCCATCAGCAGCGGAAACAACGAGAATAGCCCCGTCCATCTGCGCCGCACCCGTGATCATGTTTTTCACATAGTCAGCGTGACCAGGACAGTCAACGTGCGCGTAGTGACGCTCAGGGGTTTCGTATTCTACGTGTGAAGTAGAAATAGTGATACCGCGTGCTTTTTCTTCAGGAGCCGCATCAATTTGTGCGTAATCGCGTGCATCGCCACCGTACTCTTTAGCGAGTACTGTACAAATTGCAGCGGTTAATGTGGTTTTACCGTGGTCAACGTGACCAATGGTGCCAACGTTGACGTGCGGTTTGGTCCGTTCAAACTTACCTTTTGCCATGATTTATCCCATCTATGTTTTAAAAAACAAAAAATTTAAAGCTGCCTATCACCTGATAGGCAGTTAGTTTGTGATTTACTTGCTACGTGCGCTAATCACTTCTTCGGCTACATGCTTAGGTGTTTCAGCATATTGCTTAAACTCCATGCTGTACGTAGCACGACCTTGGGTTTGCGAACGTAGGCTTGTGGAGTAACCGAACATCTCAGCCAAAGGCACCTCGGCTTTAATGAGTTTTCCACCACCGGGGATGTCATCCATACCCTGCACCATACCACGACGAGAAGATAAATCCCCCATCACAGTACCAGCGTATTCTTCAGGTGTTTCGACTTCCACGGCCATGGTTGGCTCAAGCAGGACGGGGGATGCTTTACGCATACCCTCTTTGAAACCCATTGAGGCAGCCATGCGGAACGCGTTTTCGTTGGAGTCTACATCGTGGTAGGAACCAAAGAACAGCGTAACCTTAACATCAACAACTGGATAGCCAGCCAATACACCTGAGTGTAATGTCTCTTCAATCCCTTTGTCGATCACGGAGATGTATTCACGAGGAACTACACCACCTTTAATTTCATCTACGAATTCGTAACCGGTACCGGGCTCTGCAGGCTCAAGCTTGAGAACCACGTGACCGTATTGACCACGACCACCGGACTGACGTACGAATTTACCTTCCGCTTCTGCACATACAGAACGAATGGTTTCACGGTAAGCCACTTGCGGTTTACCGATGTTTGCATCTACACCAAACTCACGTAGCATGCGGTCTACTAATACTTCTAGGTGAAGTTCACCCATACCGGAAATAATGGTTTGACCAGATTCTTCATCAGTGCTCACGCGGAAAGAGGGATCCTCTTGTGCCAAACGCGATAATGCAATACCCATTTTCTCTTGGTCAGCCTTTGTTTTAGGCTCTACCGCTTGAGAAATCACCGGCTCTGGGAACACCATGCGCTCTAGAATGATCTGCTCATTCATATCACATAGGGTCTCACCCGTAGTAACGTCTTTAAGTCCCACTACAGCAGCAATATCACCAGCTACTAGCTCTTTAAGCTCAGCACGGTTATTTGCATGCATTTGTAGAATACGACCTACACGCTCACGCTTACCTTTAATTGGGTTATAAACGGTATCACCTGAACGCAGCACACCTGAGTACACGCGCACAAAGGTTAGCTGACCAACGAAGGTATCCGTCATCAATTTAAATGCCAATGCAGACATAGGTGCTTCGTCACTGGCTTCACGTGTGGTGAGCTCACCATTTTTATCTTCACCTTCTACAGCAGGAATATCTACTGGGGAAGGCATGTAATCAATAATGGCATCTAGCATACGCTGAACGCCTTTGTTCTTGAATGCCGTACCACACATCATGGGCTGAATTTCACCGGCCAATGTGCGTAGACGGATACCTTGATTGATTTCGGCTTCAGTTAACGTGCCTTCCTCAAGGTATTTATTCATTAGCTCTTCATTCGCTTCAGCAGCGGATTCGAGCAATTTTTCGTGCCACTCTTCAGCTTCATCTTGCAATTCGGCAGGGATATCTACGTAGTCAAATTTAATACCGTAGTTTTCATTTTCCCAGATGATAGCTTTCATCTTGGTTAAATCAATAACACCCTGGAACTCATCCTCGGCACCAATTGGTAAAACAATAGGTACTGGATTCGCGTTAAGACGTGTTTTTAGCTGCTCGTAAACTTTCAAAAAGTTTGCGCCAGTGCGGTCCATTTTATTAATGAACAGCATACGAGGTACTTCGTATTTATTTGCTTGACGCCATACGGTTTCAGACTGAGGCTGTACACCACCCACAGCACAGTACACCATGACCGCGCCATCAAGAACACGCATAGAACGCTCTACTTCAATAGTAAAGTCAACGTGTCCGGGAGTATCAATAATGTTGATACGGTGCTCAGGGTAATCACCAGCCATACCACTCCAGAAAGCAGTAGTAGCAGCTGAAGTAATAGTAATACCGCGCTCTTGCTCTTGCTCCATCCAGTCCATAGTGGCGGAACCTTCGTGGGTTTCGCCTAGCTTATGACTTACACCGGTATAGAACAAAATGCGTTCAGTGGTAGTGGTTTTACCTGCATCAATGTGTGCAGAAATACCAATATTACGGTAGCGTTTAATAGGGGTTTTGCGGGCCATGATCTATAGTCCTTTGATTACCAACGGAAATGACTAAACGCTTTGTTAGCTTCAGCCATTCTGTGTGTGTCTTCACGCTTTCTCATTGCACCACCACGGCCTTCTGCTGCGTCTAGTAGCTCACCAGCTAAGCGTAAGTTCATCGACTTTTCGCTGCGCTTGCTGGCGGCTTCACGCAACCAACGCATAGCGAGTGCCATACGACGCACGGGACGTACCTCTACAGGTACCTGGTAGTTTGCACCACCAACACGGCGGCCTTTGACTTCTACCACAGGCTTGATGTTGTTGATGGCCGTGTTAAACACTTCGATCGGATCTTTGCCGGCTTTCTCTTGAATGTGATCGAATGCACCGTAGACAATACGTTCTGCTACGGCTTTTTTACCTGATCGCATGACAATGTTCATGAACTTGGCTAGATCAACACTGCCATACTTTGGATCAGGGAGAATATCTCGTTTAGGGACTTCGCGACGGCGAGGCATTATATACTTTCCTTGTGACTATTCAGTTGAACCGTTTCACGGCCTTGGCCATTTATAGAGAAATGGCCCCTTACATACTCTGTCTAATTTTAAGACAGCAGTTGCACGGACTCGGAAACTAGATTTATGTTTAATTTATTTAGGGCGCTTGGCACCGTATTTAGAACGGGCTTGCTTACGGTCTTTAACACCCTGTAAATCTAGGGCACCACGAACCATATGATAACGCACACCAGGCAAGTCTTTTACTCGACCGCCACGGATAAGTACTACGGAGTGCTCTTGTAAGTTGTGACCTTCACCACCGATGTACGAAATCACCTCGTAACCGTTAGTAAGACGAACTTTAGCGACTTTACGTAGTGCTGAGTTAGGTTTTTTGGGAGTAGTGGTGTACACACGAGTACACACACCACGGCGCTGGGGGCAGTTCTCTAGCGCGGGGCTATTGCTACCCGGGCGAGTTAAACTACGCGGCTTGCGCACGAGTTGGCTAATTGTAGGCATAACCTCGACGAATCCTTTACGTACAAAAATTAGGGGAAAAGCAATGCACGACAGCCGCCCCACGATGACATTTAACGTAAAAGAGCGGAATCGAGCTTAAATAAGCCTAAAGCTTAAGCTTTTATTATTCTACTTGAAAGATTGCCAGCAAAGCATTCCTTTTAAAGTAAGCTATTTAATTTAACCTAGATAAAGAAAACAGTCAAGATATGGGAAAAGACTGCGTAGTTTACGCAACGACTACCCACTACTGCTAGCGTGTATATTTGCGTATCTTTAGCAGTTTACTTAATCCCTAAGCTCTATAGGCTATACTTTACTTTTGTTTACCCGTCTTATGAGATGATTTACTTATAATTTATGAATATAGCTTCTTTAGAAGATGATCCGGTACAAGCCCAACTCATCGAAAACTGTCTAAACCATGCTGGTTATACTTGCACCATGTTTCATGCAGGTAAACCTTTGTTATCAGCACTTTCTAAGCCCCATAATTTTGACTTGCTCATATTGGATTGGGAAGTACCTGATGTAAGTGGCTTAGATGTTTTACATTGGGTAAGAGACAATCAAGGCTATGCGTTACCTGTACTTTTTGTTACTAGCCGCACAGATGAGGCCGATTTGGTTACAGGATTACAAGCTGGTGCCGATGACTACATGAATAAACCCATACGCGAAGGTGAGCTCATTGCGCGTGTGCAGGCTTTATTACGCCGTATGCATCCCATCACTCAGAGTAGCGAACCTTTTGATTTTGGTGTCTACCATATAGACCCTATTAACAATGTTATTACTCTACGTGGTAAAGAGGTAGTCTTAGCCCCCAAGGAGTACGAATTAGCTCTATTATTCTTTAGAAATCCAGGGCGTTTATTTTCTCGTGATGTACTGAGTGCGGCCGTATGGAATAGAGAAATATTAGCCACCTCTCGCACTCTTGATACTCATTTATCAAATATCAGACGTAAACTAGAGCTACGCCCTGAAAACGGGGTACGCCTTAATGCTTCGTATGCTCTAGGATATCGCTTAGAGTCATTACTAAACAATAATCCAAGTTAATATTAATTGCTCCTCATGCGTGCCTTATTTTCTTTACCTTTACTCTTAGCCTTAGCGCTAAGTAGTGTTTTTATGCCTGCTAATGCGCAACCTTCTGGCGCCATGGGTGAGAATTTTATTTATTTGGTAGAGTCTGGCGATACCCTATCAGATCTCTCGGAGTTGTACACAGCTCGTTCAACCAACTGGCGCGAACTCCAAGGTCTTAATCAAGTTTCTGATGAGCTGCAATTACCTATAGCCAAAGCATTAAAAATTCCCTTTAGGATGATTCCTGTGGTGGCCACTGAAGCGGTAATCACTCACTCTAAAGGTGAGGTATGGATAAATGAAAGCCCCGTTGAACAGAATCTAACCTTAAAAGCAGGTGATGTTGTGCGTACAGGGGCTAATGGCTTTATTACATTGCAGCTAGAAGACCAAAGCACCCTTAGTTTACCTAATAATAGTCAGCTTTATATAAAACAACTTAATGCTTTTGAACGCACACAGTTAATTGACGCGATCTTAGAGCTGCAAGAAGGCACCGTAGAAAGCCGTGTGGCTCCCGAGCAGCCAGGTGTAGGGCGTTTTGAAATTAATACACCTATTAGTATCACAGGAGTACGAGGCACTGATTTACGTGTGCATACCAGTGCAGAGACTGCACGCACAGAACTCATCACCGGTAAAGCGCATCTGAATACAGCCCAAACTCGCTATCAAAACCTCTTACAAGCCCAAGGGGCTAATATCAAGGCTGATGGCTCCTACGCTATTGTGCCATTATTACCCGCTCCAGCTCTAACTGAGCCAGTACGAACTAGCCAAGGCTGGCAAACCACCATCACGCCCGTCACCGATGCAGACCACTACGTAGTGCAAATTGCTCTCGCTGCTGATGGCACCTCCTTAGTCAGTCGCTCTGAGATTAGCCCCTCTAATAAAACTGATGATGAATCACTGACGGTTATCTTAACGCCTAGCGGCCCCGGTAAGCATTATGCTTTTATACGAGCAGTGGATGAAAACGGCTTAATGGGTATAGATGCCGCTCTTTCTTTCCCAGGTCAAGGGGTGTTAATTAGCCGGGATGGTGCCCCTGTTTTATCTAGTAATAATCAGCCCATCTTATTAACTCTTTATTAATTAGTTAATTGATTATTGATGATTAGTTATTCATTTTATGGAAAATGAGCCCTCATCTTCATCCCCATCGCGCGCCGCTTTATTAGCTAAGCAAATTAAACGCGAATGGTGGTGGGTTACTTTATGCTTGATTTTACTTAGCATACTACTCTCTTTTTATAGAGATGAGCTCAACATAAAACGTCTAGACTTAACACTTTATGACCTTCAGTCCACCTATTTCTCAACGCTGCAGCCACAAGCTCTAAACTCCCTTCCCCAAAAAACGGCTTTAATTATTATTGATGATGACAGCATCATGCGCGTAGGTTACTGGCCTTGGCGGCGTATTGAATATGCACGTGTCTTAGATTATTTAAGCCAAGCTAAGGCGGTAGGTTTAGATGTTCTTTTTCATGATAAAAACCCCGCTTACCCTAACGACGATGCGTTTTTAGCTTATGCCATAGAAAGCCATGGGCGCGTGGTGCTGCCTAGTATTTTTAATGACAAAAATAACTCAGCTTCTTTTATGCCGGTGGCTCCTTTAAATCAGTCTGCTGCAGCCATAGGCTATATTAATGTGCCACCAGACAGCGATGGTGTAGTAAGAAGAACTCGACTTTACAGAGCAGACACCACCGAAAACAATAAGCATTTTACCTTGGCTTTGCTAGAAGCCGCCGGTGACACTAAAACTTTAAATTACATTTTAAATCAGGCTCAAGGTCCTCTGCGCCTTATTCCTTTCAGAGGGCCGCCCGGTTCCTTTGATACCTACTCTTTCGCCGATGTGGTTGAAGGCAAATACAGTCCGGCTACATTTAAAGATCGTTATGTACTCATCGGGGCGTGGAGTAGTGGTCTGGGAGACTTCTACCCCACCCCTACCTCTTCGGATGAGCAAACCAGTATGTCTGGGGTAGAGATACTAGCAAATACACTAGAAAACGCGCTGGATGATCACTGGATCTACTCTTTACCCGAATGGGTAATTATGGCTATTAGTAGTCTGCCTATTATTTTAGTTTGTGTTATGTTGCGCCATTTACGGCCGCGTCGAGCCATTATTAGCACCGCAGCTATTTTATTGAGTGTATTTATAGGAAGCTGGATGCTATTGAATTTATTCAACATGTGGATACCGCCTACTGTAAGTTTAATTGTGACGGTTTTAGCTTATCCAGTATGGTATTGGCGCAGTCAAGAGGTGGTACTTAAGCATATTAACAACGAAATTTCTGAAATGCGAGCGCATGACCCAAGCTTACGTGCAGCACTAGAAAATACTTCCAAGCACAGCTCTTTACCTGAACGTTTAAGTCATTTACACAAAGCCATTGAGCTTTTGCGCCAGGCTCAGCAGCAGCGCGAAGAAACCCTGCGTTTTATTTCACACGACATGCGATCACCACAAAATTCCATCTTAGCCTTAATAGATATGGAGCGTAATCAGCAATTAAACCTACCTACAAATCAACTACTAGACCATGTGGAAGAGTATGCCAAAACCACCCTAACCTTGGTGGATGATTTTATTAATTTAGCTAAAGTGGAGGCTATGGAACTCAGTTTAGAGCCTTTATTTTTAAATGATATGTTGGTAGAGGTTTGTGATGATGCGTGGGTACGTGCTCAGGCTAAACATATTACCGTTTCCTTCGTGGAGCCTGAAGGTGGAGTGTGGATTAATGCTTCACCTCAGTTATTAAAACGTGCACTAGCAAATCTGATTGATAATGCGATTAAATACAGCGCTGAAAACACAAAAATCAACTGTTTAGTAGTACCTGAACCTGCCTTAAACAGAGTCACAATTACTATCGTAGACCAAGGCTGGGGAATTCCCGCGGAAGCCCTACCCACTATTTTTCACGTGTTTAAGCGTGCTCATGCTGAGCAACAAAATGCCCCTAGCGGCAGTGGCTTAGGTTTGGCTTTTGTGCATGCGGTGATTGTGCGGCATTTTGGGGATATCTCTGTAGATAGTGAAGTGGGTGTGGGGACTACGTTTACCGTGCATTTGCCTCTCGCAGCAACAGAAGCCGAATAACAAACAGCCCGATGACTATGAAAATCATCGGGCTGTTTGGTTTTGGGTAATTACGAGCTGCTGCCTGCAAATACGAGCTATGAGCTCGTAGCTACGGGGGGCTCCATTTAACTATGAGCGTACTCCGTAGCTACGAGGGGGGTTATTCGGCAGCGTCGTTATTACTGTCTTCTTCGGCTACAGCGGAGGCGGGTGTGCTTTCCATGAACGGGTTTTCTTGTTC
Organism: Paenalcaligenes sp. DL 309; assembly: GCF_057475285.1. NCBI lineage: Bacteria > Pseudomonadati > Pseudomonadota > Betaproteobacteria > Burkholderiales > Alcaligenaceae > Paenalcaligenes > Paenalcaligenes sp. DL 309. The sequence goes on along the minus strand of NZ_JBYBKW010000011.1, from coordinate 15,244 downwards.
ACGTGCCGCACGACGCTCTGCAACTTCTAGCTTCTCTTTCTCTTGACGCGCCTGGTGGTAGGCCATCCCAGTACCAGCAGGAATCAAACGACCCACAATTACGTTTTCTTTTAGACCACGTAACTCATCGCGTTTGCCCATGATGGCTGCTTCAGTTAAGACTCGAGTGGTTTCTTGGAACGAGGCTGCTGAAATGAAGGAGTCAGTAGATAGTGAAGCTTTGGTAATACCCAACAATACGTTTTCGTATGTGGCTGGAATTCCACCTTCTGCTTCTACACGATCATTTTCATTTAGCAACTCAGAACGTTCAACCTGCTCACCCGTAATAAACTGGGTGTCACCCGCATCGCTGATATGAACTCTACGCAACATTTGACGTACGATGACTTCAATATGTTTGTCGTTAATCTTCACACCCTGCAAGCGATACACGTCTTGAACTTCGTCTACGATATAGCTAGCTAGTTTTTCAATACCTTGTAGACGCAAGATATCGTGAGGATCGGGTGGACCATCAACAATGGTTTCACCTTTATTCACAACTTGGCCATCATGCACCAGTACCTGCTTTTCTTTGAGTATTAAGAATTCATGACTTACGCCATCAAAGTCTGTAATAACCAAACGCTGTTTACCTTTAGTGTCTTTACCAAAGGAAACCGTACCGGTGACTTCAGCCAATAGTCCCGCATCTTTAGGTGAACGCGCCTCAAACAACTCAGCCACACGAGGTAGACCACCGGTAATATCACGCGTTTTCTGCGATTCTTGCGGGATACGTGCTAACACTTCACCCACAGAAACCTGCTGACCATCACGCACAGTAATTAACGCACCCACTGGGAACGAAATATTTACCATGTGATCGGTACCAGCAATTTTGATCTCTTTACCGTCTTCGCCCAATAGTTTAATTTGTGGACGTGTGATGGTTTTGCCCCCACGAGACTTGGGCGTAATTACCACTAAAGTGGTTAAGCCAGTCACCTCATCTAATTGGCTGGCAACCGTTACCCCTTCCTCAATATTCTCAAAGCGCACCGTACCGGTGTACTCAGAAATAATAGGACGAGTTAGCGGATCCCAACTGGCTACGCGTTGACCGGCTTTAACGGTCTCGCCATCACTGACGGCAATCGTGGCACCGTAAGGGATTTTGTGACGTTCGCGCTCACGACGGCTGTCATCATAAATGATGATTTCACCAGAACGCGAAATCGCGATGCACTCGCCTTTGGCGTTAGTGACATAACGTAAACCTAAAGCAAAGCCGACTTCACCCGCAATCTTCGTTTCTACTGTACTAGTAGTCGCAGCACGTGATGCCGCACCACCAATGTGGAAGGTACGCATGGTTAGCTGGGTACCCGGTTCACCAATAGATTGCGCAGCAATTACACCAACGGCTTCACCGCTATTTACAATAGCACCACGACCTAAGTCACGGCCATAACAGTGTGCACATAACCCATGACGCGTTTCACACGTTAATGGCGTGCGAATCTTCACTTCATCAATACCGCACTCATCGATAAGATCAACCAGATCTTCATCTAATAAAGTACCGGCATGCACCACGGTTTCTTGTGTATCGGGATGGATAATATCCACCGCTGCCACACGACCTAAAATACGATCATGCAGATGCTCAATCACCTCACCACCGTCTAGAACGGCTTTCATGGTGTAACCAGCGCTAGTACCACAATCTTTTTCAATAATGACTAGATCTTGGGTAACATCTACTAAGCGACGAGTTAAGTAACCGGAGTTCGCTGTTTTCAGCGCCGTATCCGCTAGACCTTTACGGGCCCCGTGGGTAGAAATAAAGTACTGCAGTACGTTTAGACCTTCACGGAAGTTTGCGGTAATGGGGGTTTCAATAATGGAGCCATCTGGCTTAGCCATCAAACCACGCATACCAGCTAACTGACGAATCTGCGCCGCCGAACCACGCGCTCCGGAATCCGCCATCATGTAAATAGAGTTAAAGGACTCTTGACGTACTTCCTCACCATGACGGTCAATCACCGGCTCAGTGGCAAGCTGTTCCATCATCGCTTTACCTACCTGATCACTGGCTTTACCCCAGATATCAACCACGTTGTTATAACGCTCTTGGGCGGTAACTAAACCGGAAGAGTACTGCTTATCAATCTCAATCACTTCATTAGCGGCCTTCTCTAAGATGCTTTCTTTGGCAGCGGGTATGAGCATGTCATTCATACCTATAGAGATACCACCACGGGTGGCTAAGCTAAAGCCAGATTGCATGAGTTTATCAGCAAAAATAACCGTAGCACGTAGACCACAACGACGGAATGATTGATTAATCAAACTCGAAATTTCTTTTTTCTTTAAGGTCCGATTTAACTGCTCAAAAGGCAAGCCATGCGGCAGTATTTCAGACAATAAAGCACGGCCAACAGTGGTTTCCACACGTTTTTTAGTGCCTACCCATTCACCCGCTTCATTTTTAGTGAAATCATCCACACGTACAGTAATACGTGTTTGTAATTCCACCTCATGACTGTCATAAGCACGCTGCACTTCGCTCACATCCGCAAAGAGCATGCCTTCACCTTTACCGTTGATGCGAGAACGCGTGGCGTAATAAAGGCCCAACACAATATCTTGTGAAGGCACGATAGACGGCTCACCATTTGCAGGGAACAGCACGTTATTCGTAGACAACATCAAGGTACGTGCTTCTAGCTGAGCTTCTAGGGATAGCGGTACGTGTACCGCCATTTGGTCACCATCAAAGTCAGCGTTAAACGCAGCACAAACCAAGGGGTGCAATTGAATGGCTTTACCTTCAATTAATACGGGCTCAAAAGCTTGAATACCTAAACGGTGCAACGTAGGTGCACGGTTAAGCATTACAGGGTGCTCGCGAATTACCTCTTCGAGTATATCCCACACCACCAGCTCTTGATTATCCACCATCTTTTTCGCTGATTTAATGGTGGTAGCTAAACCCATCATCTCTAAACGATTAAAAATGAAGGGCTTAAAGAGCTCTAGTGCCATCAGTTTAGGTAAACCGCACTCATGCAATTTTAACTGAGGACCCACTACAATTACGGAACGGCCAGAGTAGTCAACACGTTTACCTAACAGGTTTTGACGGAATCGACCGCTCTTACCCTTAATCATATCGGCTAAGGATTTAAGCTGACGCTTATTAGCGCCTGTCATGGCCTTACCACGTCTACCATTATCGAGTAATGAGTCTACGGATTCTTGCAGCATACGTTTTTCGTTGCGCAAGATAATATCCGGAGCTTTCAGCTCTAATAGACGCTTAAGGCGGTTGTTACGGTTAATCACGCGACGATATAAATCGTTTAGATCAGACGTAGCAAAGCGACCGCCATCTAGCGGCACCAAGGGGCGCAGCTCAGGAGGTAATACCGGTAACACTTCTAGGATCATCCAGTCCGGCTTAATGCCAGATTTTTGGAAGCCCTCAAGCACTTTAAGACGCTTAGAAATGCGTTTGATTTTTGCCTCAGAACCAGTGGCTTTGAGCTCAGCACGTAGTGTTTCCACCTCGTCATCAATCTCAATGCTACGCAATAACTCGCGCACGGCTTCAGCACCCATCAGGGCTTCGAAGTCATCACCGTATTCTTCTGTCTTAGCGATGTAGTCATCATCAGACATGATTTGACCGCGTTTAAGCGGCGTCATGCCAGGCTCAACCACACACCATGCCTCAAAATACAACACGCGTTCTATATCACGCAATGTCATATCAAGCACCATCCCTAAGCGGGAGGGCAGACTTTTAAGGAACCAAATGTGGGCAACAGGACACGCCAACTCAATGTGCGCCATACGTTCACGACGCACTTTGGAAACGGTCACTTCCACACCACATTTTTCGCAGATTACTCCACGATGCTTTAAGCGTTTGTATTTACCACACAAGCACTCGTAGTCTTTAGTTGGGCCAAAAATCTTGGCACAAAAAAGACCGTCGCGCTCAGGTTTAAAGGTGCGGTAGTTAATGGTTTCAGGTTTACGAACCTCACCAAACGACCACGAACGCACCTTCTCAGGAGAGGCAATACCGATGCGAATGGCATCGAATTGATTCTCTTCATTTGTTTGCTTAAAGAGATTTAATAGAGCTTTCATTTATTTACGCTCCAAATCCATATCAAGGGATAGGGATCGAATTTCTTTGACCAACACGTTGAACGATTCTGGCATGCCAGCATCGATGACGTGATCACCCTTGACAATGTTCTCATACACTTTGGTACGACCAGCAATGTCATCAGACTTAACTGTGAGCATTTCTTGTAATGTGTAAGCGGCGCCGTAAGCTTCTAGAGCCCAGACTTCCATCTCACCAAAACGCTGACCACCAAACTGGGCTTTACCACCTAAGGGTTGCTGAGTAACTAGCGAGTACGGACCAGTAGAACGAGCATGCATCTTGTCATCAACTAAGTGGTGCAGTTTCAAGAAGTGCATATAACCTACGGTAACCGGACGCTCAAATTGCTCACCCGTACGACCATCATACAAGGTAATTTGCGTGCGATCTTCAGACAGCTGTAATTTTTCAGCAATGTCATCGGGATACGCTAACTCTAGCATTACCTTAATTTCTTCTTCAGTAGCACCATCAAATACGGGCGTGGCTAAGGTTAAGCCATTGCGTAAATTATGGGCCATCTCAAGAATTTCTTTATCAGATAAGCTTTGAATATCCGCCTTTTGACCCGTGCTGTTATAAACACGATCTAAGTACTCACGGATCTCCGCTGCCTGTACGCCTTGTTCTTTCTCAATCATGGCGTTAATACGATGACCTATACCTTTAGCCGCCCACCCTAAGTGAACTTCTAGTACCTGACCCACGTTCATTCGAGAAGGAACACCTAAGGGGTTTAGTACTATATCTACAGGGGTACCGTCAGCCATATGCGGCATGTCTTCCACCGGTGTAATACGAGATACCACACCTTTGTTACCATGACGGCCAGCCATTTTATCGCCTGGCGCTAAACGACGCTTCACAGCCAAGTAAACCTTGACCATTTTCAGCACACCAGGAGGCAACTCATCACCTTGGGTGAGTTTTTTACGCTTTTCTTCAAAAGCCACGTCAAATTGATGACGTTTGTGCTCTAGAGAGTCTTTGGTTTGCTCCAAGACTAAGGCTTCATCTTCGTCAGCTAAACGTATATCAAACCACTGCCAGCGATCCTCAAGACTTTCTAGGTATTCAGTAGTGACTTCAGAGCCTTTGGCTAAACGACGGGGACCACCATTAACCACTTTACCAATTAAAAACTTGGCAATACGGTCAAAGGCATCCGCCTCTACAATACGTAGCTGATCATTTAAATCTTGGCGGAAACGACGTAACTCATCTTCAATGATGGACTCAGCGCGTTGATCACGTTCAATACCTTCACGTGTAAACACCTGAACATCAATTACTGTACCTGTCATCCCTGACGATACACGTAAAGAAGTGTCTTTCACGTCTGAGGCTTTTTCACCAAAAATGGCACGTAATAGCTTTTCTTCAGGCGTTAGTTGCGTTTCACCTTTAGGTGTTACCTTACCCACGAGCACGTCATCAGCACTAACTTCGGCACCAATATGAACAATCCCGGAATCATCCAGACGGTTTAATTGAGCTTCGGCTAGGTTACTAATGTCACGTGTGATTTCTTCAGGGCCTAGCTTAGTATCGCGTGCAACTACCGTTAACTCTTCAATATGAATAGAGGTGTAACGATCATCTGCCACCACTTTTTCGGAGATTAAGATGGAATCTTCGAAGTTATAACCATGCCAAGGCATAAAGGCGATCATCATGTTTTGGCCTAAAGCTAACTCTCCTAAATCGGTAGAGGCGCCATCAGCTAAAACATCACCACGTGCCACTACATCACCACGTCTAACTATAGGACGCTGGTTAATGTTGGTGTTTTGGTTAGAGCGTGTGTATTTGATGAGATTGTAAATATCTACACCCACTTCACCCGCTACGTTCTCATCGTCATTAACACGAATAACCACACGATCAGCATCAACGTGATCCACAATACCGCCACGACGCGCTTGCACTGTAGTACCTGAGTCAACCGCAACCGTACGTTCAATACCTGTACCTACTATAGCGGTTTCTGGACGTAAACATGGCACCGCTTGGCGCTGCATGTTGGCACCCATCAAGGCTCGGTTCGCATCATCATGCTCAAGAAACGGAATCAATGAAGCCGCTACCGACACAATTTGTGAAGGTGCTACGTCCATATAATGCACGTTCTCAGGCGCTGTCATGAGGGTTTCACCTGCTTCCCTACATGCCACCAATTCGTGTATAAATCGTCCATTTTCATCAAGTTCAGCGTTAGCTTGGGCAATCACGTAATTGCTTTCTTCAATGGCTGACAAATACACAATCTCGTGTGTAACTTGATGATTTTCCACTTTGCGATAAGGGGTTTCTAAGAAACCATACTCGTTGAGACGAGCATACAGCGCCATGGAGTTAATTAGACCAATGTTTGGTCCTTCAGGTGTTTCAATAGGACACACACGACCATAGTGCGTAGGGTGTACATCACGTACTTCAAAACCTGCACGTTCACGCGTTAAACCACCAGGACCCAGTGCTGAGACGCGACGCTTGTGCGTTACCTCAGACAAGGGATTGGTCTGGTCCATAAACTGCGATAATTGACTGGAACCGAAGAACTCTTTGACTGCCGCAGAAATAGGACGAGAGTTGATCAGATCGTGGGGCATTAAGTTTTCACTTTCAGCCTGACCCAAACGCTCTTTAACCGCCCGCTCTACACGTACTAAACCTGTGCGGAATTGGTTTTCAGCTAACTCACCCACACAGCGCACACGACGATTACCTAAGTGATCGATGTCGTCAATTTGACCTTTACCGTTACGCAGATCTACGAGCACCTTAATGGTATCTACAATGTCTTCATCAGTTAGGGTCATAGGACCAGTGATATCATCACCACGGCCTAAACGACTATTGACCTTCATACGGCCAACACGCGATAAATCGTAGGTATCTTCACTGTAGAATAAGCGCTGGAATAACGCTTCCACCGCCTCTTCAGTAGGCGGCTCACCGGGACGCATCATGCGATAAATAGCCACGCGCGCTGCCATTTGATCAGCGGTATCATCCGTGCGTAAAGTAAGCGAAATATAGCCACCCTGGTCTAACTCATTAATATAAAGGGTTTCAATATTACGAATATTCGCAGCTCGCATTTCTACGAGCATCGTTTCGGTGATTTCGTCATTGGCTTTTGCAATGATTTCACCGGTATCTGGACTCACTACATTTTTCGCTAATGTACGGCCAACTAAGGTGTCTTCAGGGATCGATATGAAATCGATTTTAGCTTCATCTAATTGACGAATATGACGTGCATTAATGCGTTTGTCTTTTTCAACAATGATGTTACCGTCACGATCTTTGATATCAAAGCTCGCAACTTCGCCACGCCAGCGTTGCGACACAAGCTGGAGACGAGCGCCATCGTCTTGAAGTTCGATATGATCAAACTCAAAGAAATGAGCCAGAATTGCCTCTGGACTCATACCTATCGCCTTGAGTAAGATGGATACTGGCATCTTACGACGACGGTCAATGCGGAAAAATAAAATATCTTTAGGATCGAACTCAAAATCGAGCCACGAGCCACGATAAGGAATTACGCGCGCAGAAAATAACAGTTTCCCAGAACTGTGCGTTTTACCACGATCGTGTTCAAAGAACACGCCAGGTGAACGGTGTAATTGCGAAACAATCACACGCTCCGTACCATTGATGACAAAGGAGCCATTTTCAGTCATAAGGGGCATTTCACCCATATAGACTTCTTGCTCTTTGACTTCCTTGACGGTAGGTTTACTTACCTCGCGATCCATAAGGACCAAACGCACCTTGGCACGCAAAGGTGAAGCGTATGTCAAACCTCGCATTTGACATTCTTTCACGTCAAATATAGGCTCACCCAGCACATAGCTAACAAACTCTAGCCGTGCCATCTGGTTATGACTTACAATAGGGAAAATGGAATTAAAAGCTTCTTGCAGACCTTCAGGCTTGCGCTCTGAGGGCAAAACGTCTTTTTGCAAAAACGTCCGGAAAGACTCCAGCTGCGTTGCCAAAAGGTAAGGAACCTGCTGTACGTCTTCACGTTTGGCGAAGCTCTTGCGTATGCGCTTTTTTTCGGTGTACGAATAAGGCATGAGCACTCCGACTCAAGGGTTACACGGGCCGTCAACCACGACCCCGGTTTACGACTCTAGAAAACCCGACTCAATAAGATCTATTTATACAATAACCTTAATAAATCAGGGGTTTTCTTGAGACGCAAAAGCCCGGGAAGGCATCTATAGAGTTATAGCGCTTCCCGGGCAATCATATCTAACTTATTTTAGCTCGACTTTAGCGCCAGCTTCTTCAAGTTTTTTCTTCGCTTCTTCGGCTTCATCCTTAGCTACATCTTCTTTGATGTCTTTAGGTGCAGCGTCAACTAGATCTTTGGCGTCTTTGAGGCCTAGACCTGTGATTTCACGAACAGCTTTAATCACGTTAACTTTTTTGTCACCAACTTCAGCTAGGTGAATAGTGAATTCTGTTTTCTCTTCAGCAGCAGCACCTTCACCACCAGCAGCGGGAGCAGCAACGGCTACAGCAGCAGCAGCGGCAGAAACGCCAAATTTGTCTTCCATCTCAGTGATGAGTTCGGAAAGCTCTAGCACAGTCATGCTAGAAATTGCTTCTAAGATTTGATCTTTAGTCATTTTCAGTTCCAGATATTAAAATAATAATGCCAGGTTTGGGAATGGTATCCGATACAACGAATTACCCTTATTTATAAATTTGTAATTACGCGCTTTCTTTTTGATCGCGTACTGCGGCCAAGCCACGTACAAATTTAGTAGGTACTTCGTTAAGCGTACGCACAAACTGCGTAATTGGAGCTTGCATTGTGCCAAGTAATTTTGCCAATAACTCGTCGCGTGAAGGCATAGATGCCAACGCTTTGACGCCAGCTTCATCAAGAAGGCTATTTGGCATAGCGCCGCCTTTAATGACTAAGCTTGGGTTGGTTTTAGCAAAATCAGCCATGGTTTTCGCGGCTGCTACAGGGTCTTCGCTAACGGCATACATCAGAGGGCCAACAAGTTGGTCTGATAGCTCAGCAAAGGCCGTATCTGTAATAGCACGACGAACTAGCGTGTTTTTAAGAACACGCAGATACACGCCCGACTCACGCGCTTGTTTGCGCAATACGGTAGCAGAGGCCACGTCCAAACCACGATATTCAGCAATAACAACCGATTGGGCTTTGGCTATTTCACCAGCAACCTCGTCGATTACTACAGCTTTCTCTTTACGATTGAGACTCACGGTTGAACACTCCTTACATAGGTGTAGAGGTTATTCTCTACACCAACCGAATGCGGCGCACCTGGTCGAGATTCTGGAAAGAAAATCTTCCTGGGCGCCGTCTACGTTGGATAAAACCAGATGGTTTATATTAAGTATTTAAAAAATACTCCTACGGTCTTTGACAGCAGTAGCAATTATTTTTTTATTAATAACTGCTACAGCCCAAAGTAATTAATAATCAATACACTATTTAAGCTTGTACAGATGTAACATCTACACGAGCACCGCCACCCATAGTGGATGAAACGGCAATCTTACGCATATAAATGCCTTTAGCTGCTGTAGGACGCGCTTTAACAAGGGCGTCTACTAAAGCAGTTAAGTTTTCTTGTAACTGCTCTACATTAAATGATGCACGACCGATAGTGCTATGGATAATACCTGCTTTATCGGTACGGTATTGCACTTGACCTGCCTTAGCGTTGTTAATGGCGGTTACTACATCTGGAGTAACAGTGCCCACTCTTGGGTTAGGCATTAGACCACGTGGACCTAATATCTGACCTAAAGTACCCACTACACGCATGGTGTCAGGCGATGCAATCACTACATCGAAATCCATTTGGCCAGCTTTAATTTGATCAGCCAAATCTTCCATACCTACGATGTCTGCTCCAGCAGCACGTGCCTCATCGGCTTTATCGCCTTGAGCAAATACGGCTACACGTACTGTTTTACCAGTACCAGCGGGCAGAACCACGGAACCACGAACCAGTTGGTCTGATTTACGAGGATCAATACCTAACTGAATGGCTACGTCAATGGACTCATCGAACTTAGCTGTTGCAGTCTCTTTAACTAATGTTAAAGCTTCTGTAACAGGATAGAAGTGATCGCGATCAATTTTAGCGGCGATAGCGGCTGCGCGTTTGCTTAGTTTTGCCATGTCAATTAAACCCCTTCAACATTGATACCCATACTGCGAGCAGTACCGGCAATTGTACGAATCGCTGCTTCCATATCGGCGGCAGTTAGATCGGGTTCTTTGGTTTTGACGATTTCTTCAGCTTGTGCACGCGTCAAAGTACCTACTTTATCTAGGTTAGGACGAGCGGAACCGCTTTTAATTCCTAGCGCTTTCTTAATTAGAATAGTCGCAGGAGGCGTTTTCATGATAAAAGTAAAACTTTTATCAGCATAAGCAGTAATTACAACTGGAATAGGTAAACCAGGTTCAACGCCTTGTGTTTGGGCATTAAACGCTTTACAGAATTCCATGATATTTAGACCACGTTGACCTAGTGCTGGGCCAATTGGTGGTGAAGGATTTGCTTTACCAGCTGGAACTTGCAGCTTAATAAAACCGACGATTTTTTTCGCCATAATGATGACTCCTTGCGGGTAAACGCTGCGTTTTATAGTTTATAAACTTATGAAACCACAGCTCCCCGGGGTTAAATAATTAGGTCTTTTCGACCTGATCAAAATCAAGCTCTACAGGGGTGGATCGGCCAAAAATAGTGACTGAAACACGAACCTTAGATTTTTCGTAGTTGACTTCTTCAACGTTCCCGTTGAAATCCGCAAAAGGACCTTCCTTAACACGAATTAATTCACCAACTTCGAATAAAACTTTTGGACGCGGTTTCTCAGTGCCTTCTTCCATCTGTGAGAGGATTTCATCGACTTCACGCTGAGAAATAGGCGCGGGGCGGTTACCTGAACCACCTAAGAAACCTGTAACACGGTTTGTACTACGTACTAAGTGCCAAGACTCATCAGTTAAATCCATTTCCACAAGCACATAACCCGGGAATATACGGCGCTCAGTAATAGTTTTCTTGCCGTTTTTCGTTTCTACAACTTCCTCGGAGGGAATTAGGATTTGCCCAAATAAATCTTGTAATTCTGCGCGTTCAATACGCTCAATCAATGCTCTTTGTACGCTTTTTTCCATTCCAGAAAAAACGTGTACTACATACCAACGTTTACTCATGTGTGCCCTTTATTTCCAGCCTAACAAGAGGCCATAGATGACCCACTCTAATCCCTTGTCGATAAACCATAGCAATATAGCCATTAGCGTAACAAAAGCAAAGACAATGGCTGTCATTTGAGTGGCTTCTTTACGACTAGGCCAATGAACGCGCTTTACTTCTGTGTAAGAGTCTTTTACATAACCTACGGCACGCTTACCCGTGTGGGAGGTCCAGGCAATAAAAGCGGCTAGAACCACAGACGCCAGAAACACACCTACCCGGACAATTCCGGGTTGAGCTTCAAGCACAGAGTAACCAATAATTCCTGCGGCAAGCACGAATATTGCCAGACCCAATTTTATACGGTCTGGGCCTCGGTTAACGGTTTCAACGTTGGTGTTCGACATAAATCCGACGATAGGACGCCACTGATGAGAGTGACGATTGACAGTAGTGGCAGGGGCAGAAGGAATCGAACCCTCAACCTTCGGTTTTGGAGACCGACGCTCTGCCAATTGAGCTATACCCCTATACCTTAAAGCAGATGTTTAGTACCACACCTGCGCATTAAGTGCAAAAAAGTAATTGTATACTCTTTTGCACTTTAAAGCAACTACATTTTAAATAAATCTATTTAATGATTTTAGCTACCACACCCGCACCCACGGTACGACCCCCTTCGCGAATGGCGAAGCGTAAACCTTCTTCCATGGCGATAGGAGCGATCAAGGAAACGTTCATGGCGACGTTATCACCAGGTAGAACCATTTCTTTGTCTTCAGGTAACTCAATGGTACCGGTTACGTCAGTAGTACGGAAGTAGAACTGAGGACGGTACCCTTTAAAGAAAGGCGTGTGACGACCACCCTCTTCTTTGGACAAGATGTAGACTTCAGCAGCGAAGTCCGTGTGCGGCTTAATGGAACCGGTGGCCGCTAATACCTGACCACGCTCCACGTCTTCACGCTTGGTACCACGTAGTAGTACACCCACGTTATCGCCCGCTTCACCTTGGTCTAGCAACTTACGGAACATCTCAACACCGGTACATGTGGACTTCACGGTGTCACGAATACCTACGATTTCGATCTCTTCACCCACTTTAATGATACCGCGCTCGATACGGCCTGTTACTACCGTACCACGACCGGAAATGGAGAACACGTCTTCCACTGGCATCAAGAATGCACCGTCTACCGCACGCTCGGGTGTAGGAATGTAAGAGTCAAGAGCAGCAGCCAACTCGAGAACAGCAGCGTGACCTAAAGGACCGGTGTCGCCTTCGAGAGCTAGCTTAGCGGAACCCTTAATGATGGGGGTGTCGTCGCCAGGGAAATCGTAGTTGTCTAGCAACTCACGCACTTCCATTTCAACCAACTCGAGCAGCTCTTCGTCATCCACCATATCGGCTTTGTTTAGGAACACAACGATGTACGGCACGCCAACCTGACGGCTTAACAAGATGTGCTCACGTGTCTGAGGCATGGGGCCATCAGCAGCGGAAACAACGAGAATAGCCCCGTCCATCTGCGCCGCACCCGTGATCATGTTTTTCACATAGTCAGCGTGACCAGGACAGTCAACGTGCGCGTAGTGACGCTCAGGGGTTTCGTATTCTACGTGTGAAGTAGAAATAGTGATACCGCGTGCTTTTTCTTCAGGAGCCGCATCAATTTGTGCGTAATCGCGTGCATCGCCACCGTACTCTTTAGCGAGTACTGTACAAATTGCAGCGGTTAATGTGGTTTTACCGTGGTCAACGTGACCAATGGTGCCAACGTTGACGTGCGGTTTGGTCCGTTCAAACTTGCCTTTGGCCATGGCAGACTCCTGAAGGGAATTAAGATGTAAAATAGAAGGTAAGATGGTGCCCATGGTGCGAATCGAACGCACGACCTCTCCCTTACCAAGGGAGTGCTCTACCCCTGAGCCACATGGGCGTACTACATAGTTATGGAGCGGGTGAAGGGAATCGAACCCTCGTCTTAAGCTTGGAAGGCTTCTGCTCTACCATTAAGCTACACCCGCTGGTATCTCTTCACTTAAACTAACTACTAGTATGTATTCTGGTGGTGGGAGTAGGATTCGAACCTACGTAGGCATAAGCCAACAGATTTACAGTCTGCCCCCGTTAGCCACTTGGGTATCCCACCAAAGATATGTGATTATGCTTGACTAGCTTCGCGCTGTCAAGTAATTCTTTAACTACTTTTATCTAAGCAGCTAAAGAATAATATTATCACGCATAACTGATTACTTGTCAAGCTTTTATTGTGATCAGAAAAAAGTTAATACTATAGAGATAAAAGCTCCTGTTACAAAAAGCTGGATCAAACAAAACCCCATAATATCTTTAGCTTTCAAACCTGCAATAGCCAATACAGGTAAAGCCCAAAACGGCTGTAAAAGATTTGTCCACGCATCACCCCAGGCAACAGCCATCGCTACCCTAGCCATATCTGCATCTAAGTACTGAGCAGCAGAAATAACCACTGTACTTTGCACAGCCCACTGACCACCCCCTGATGGCACAAAAATATTGACTAGACCCGCACTGAGAAAAGTCCAAAATGGTAAAGTTGTTGCCGTAGCAAAAGACACCAACCAATCAGACATGGAAGCCGCTAATCCCGACTGCACCATAATGGCCATGATACCCGCATAAAAAGGAAACTGGATAATAATCCCGGCCCCGCCTTTAACCCCTTCATTTAGTGCCGCTAATAAATTACGCGCATTTCCATGTAAAATAATAGCTAATATTAAAAAAGTGAAGTTAATAACATTAAGATTTAAACCAGCGCCACGAATAATATAATAATTAAATAAGTACGCTAAACCAGCGAAACCCATAAGCATAGCTAACACATAGCTGTTCTCTAAACGCGCAGCAGGTCTAGTGTCTTTTTCCTGCAATGCCTTCGCGCTGGGCTCATCAAGTAAGGTGGGATCTATATAAACACTGTTCTCTTCATCCGGCATCATAAGCCTGTTAACCAAAGGCACGATGATAAACATCCCTACAACTAATATAAGATTAAAGGTAGCGAAAATAGTATCTGCAGTAGAGATAATACCGATTTTATCTTCACTAAAGTGACCTTGGGTAGCAATAGTTAATGGAATAGAGCCTGCCAAACCACCGTGCCAAATAATAAAGCCAGAATAAGCACTTGCAACTAATAACCGGTAATCAACGCGTATTTTACGCGCTAACTCTTTCGCAAAAAGCGCACTTACAATCAACCCAAAACCCCAGTTAATCCAATCCGCAGCTAAAGCCACCACCGTGACCAGAATAATAGCGGCACCAGGAGTCTTGGGGATAGACGCTAATGTAGAAAGTATCTTACGTACCGCGGGAGTACTAGCCAGCATATAACCCGCCACTAACACCAAGAGCATCTGCATGGTAAAACTCAGCAAACCCCAAAACCCATCTCCCCACATATTGATAATTTCCATGGGTGTTTTCTGCTCACCAACTAAAGCGGCTCCCCCCGCTATAAGCGTTAAAATAATGACGAAAATATACGGATCTGGCAGATAACGCTCTACTAGCCGCACTGAAAAATTAGTGACCGTTTTAAACATGTTGTCCCCCTTGTTTTCTCGCGATACAAATTATTAACAAATGTAAGATTTCGTTTGTTAATAAAACTATACTAGAGTATGGAAGCGCATACAGTTGGCGTTTTCACTATAGGTCACAGACGTAAAAAAGCCTCTGCTGCGACACTGAACTGACCCCAAGAAGTTGGACACCCTTCCAACCTTTTGGGGTTTTTCTATGGCTAAATATAGTGCAGAACTTAAGCTATATCTTGTAAAAAGTTATGCGTCAGGGCAG
>NZ_JBYBKW010000009.1:0-68301 GCF_057475285.1 Paenalcaligenes sp. DL 309 | reverse complement strand
TAGGGTATATGCGGTATTAGCCACTCTTTCGAGTAGTTATCCCCCGCTGCTGGGCACATTCCGATGCATTACTCACCCGTCCGCCACTCGCCGACCATCGCCGCACCCCGAAGGGATTGGTGATGTCGCTGCCGTTCGACTTGCATGTGTAAAGCATCCCGCTAGCGTTCAATCTGAGCCAGGATCAAACTCTTCAGTTTAATCTCTGTTTTTTTGTTTAACCCGTGTAAACACGAATCAAACGGAGTGTACTCAAAGAAATATCCAGTTGTTTGCACAAGGCAAAAACCTATATTTCTTTATGCGAGCACTTGATTTTAACTTGTTGGCGTACCCCCGTGAAGGGATATCGACCCACGTATTCCAAGCGCCCACACTTATTTGGCTGTTAAATTGTTAAAGAGCGTTTCGCATTAATTGCGAAGTTTTAAACTATAACCTGAATTAAAAATAAAAACAAGCAATATTTAAATTGTGATTTCTTCGCTTTGCCTTAGCAATTATTGCGAAGAAAAGTTAGTATGAAGCAGATACTGCTTCGTGTCAAGCTTTTCTTTTTAATTTTGTTTGCAGCATTTAGCCGACACAACTTATTTGAAAAGAAAACCGCTTCGTTTGCTAGAGCTCTCAAAGCAGAAATAGAACTATAGCAAGCCTAAAAAATAAAAGCAAGACTATTTTTAGTTCCAACTTAAAAACACGTGCTTTTACGCATACCTTTGCCCTGATAAAACGGCTAAGCTATAGGCAACTAGCAAATTTATTCTTTATTTATCTATTTTTTATTAGGCTCTTATGTCAGAAGACATCCTCATTAACGTTACCCCTTTTGAAACTCGTGTTGCTTTAGTTGAACAAGGCCAAACTCAAGAGCTGCACCTTGAGCGTAGTATCCAACGTGGGTATGTAGGCAATATTTATTTAGGTAAAGTTGTAAGGGTGTTGCCTGGTATGCAAAGCGCCTTTATAGATGTAGGTTTAGAAAGAGCGGCGTTTATTCATGTGGCTGATTTACGGCAAAATCGTAAGGAGCGTATAGAAGGCATCCCTATTACCCCCATAGAAAAATTACTGTTTGAAGGCCAATCACTCATAGTACAAGTGACTAAAGACCCTATAGGGACCAAAGGCGCTCGCTTATCCACCCAGATTAGTATTGCAGGCCGTATGCTCGTGTATTTACCCTATGAACCCCATATAGGCGTTTCGCAAAAAATAGAAAGTGAAGAATGTAGACTCCAACTTAAAGAGCGTGTAGAAAAACTAGCCGATATTAATGATGGTGGTTTTATTGTACGCACCCAAGCCGAGATAGCGACTGATGAGGAGCTAGAGACTGACTGTAATTATTTAAAAAAACTCTGGAATATAATATTAAAACGCCTGAAATCTCAAAGCAGCCCCTCTTTACTTTATAGTGAGCTTTATTTACATCAGCGTGTTTTACGCGATGTAGCCACAACGAACACAAATAAAATCATTGTAGACTCACGCGTTACCTATCAACAAATGGTGGAATGGGCTGAAGTTTATACGCCCGCCATGACGGAAAAAATATTTCATCACAGTGGTAGCCGTCCCCTCTTTGATACTGTTCGAGCCGAAGAAGAAATACAACGTGCCTTATCGCGGCGTGTTGATTTAAAGTCAGGAGGTTATTTAATGATAGATCAAACTGAAGCATTAACCACGGTAGACGTTAATACAGGAGGTTATGTAGGTGGTAAAAACTTCGGTGATACTATTTTTAAAACAAATCTTGAGGCCACTGTAGCTATTGCTCGTCAGTTACGTTTACGTAATCTTGGGGGCATCATTATCTTAGACTTTATTGATATGAATAATGATGAGCACAAAGCAACGGTTCTTGAAGAGTTACAAAACGCCATCAGTAAAGATCGCACTCGTATTACCGTTAGTGGTTTTAGTCAATTAGGCTTAGTGGAAATGACACGTAAACGTACGCGTGAATCGTTAAGTGACTTACTTTCTGAGCCTTGTCCGACTTGCCAGTCAAGGGGATCTGTCTTAACTGCTCGCAGTGTATGTTATGAAATATTGCGTGAGGTTTTACGTGAGGCCAGGCAATTCAATCCAAAAGAATTTCGAATCCTCGCCTCACAAGACGTTATTGATCTATTTTTAGAAGAAGAAAGTCAGCACCTAGCCCAAACGGGGGATTTCATAGGTAAACGCATTTCTTTAGAAGTGGATAGTCAATACGATCAAGAACAGTACGATATTATTCTTTTTTAGAATTTGTATTGGTATCGGGTGTCATATTCACATAAGGGTTAGGGTTGGGATTAGGCCCTATCCCCTCAGGACAGCGAGTGGGGTTGCTCAACACGTTAACTACATCTTTGACTAAATTTTTATTTGCCGCATAGTATGTATAACCTTTAATCCCTAACTTACCCGTGGCATAAGCGGTTAAATCAAGCATGACTTGATCTTTTAGTTCTGTAGAACCTACTGGCCCATATAAAACCGTTGCAAAATGAACTTGCACAGGATCTTTCTTTAACACTACATCCACATTGCACGCCTCTCTATGTATATAAAGCTGACGTTGAACGGTGGGCAAATCCATACGAATATCACTATCTACGTACAAATAAGCGGATTTGCGTAAATCAAACTCACGCAAATCACGTGAATGACCATCTGTTTGTGGAACAGCGCAGCCAGCTATTACAAACACCCCTAGTAAAGCGCTCAAGGCAATTTTCATATTTTTATTCCTCATTCTCATCATTTTCTAAATGGCTGGTTTCAAACTGCATACGATATAAACCAGCATAAATGCCACTTAAATCTAACAGCTCTTCGTGGGTACCTGACTCTGCTACCTTCCCCTCATCGAGCACAATAATACGATCGGCTTTTTGTACAGTAGATAAACGATGAGCGATGACTAAGGTACTGCGGTTTTTCATCAAGCGCTCTAATGATAACTGCACTTGGCGTTCAGATTCATTATCTAAAGCCGAAGTGGCCTCATCTAAAATTAATATGGGCGCATTTTTAATTAATGCTCTTGCAATAGCCAAGCGTTGACGTTGCCCGCCTGAAAGATGTCCCGCTTTCTCACCCACTTGAGTGTGCATACCTTCAGGCAGTGAATTAACAAAATCAACTAAATTAGCTGCTTCTAATGCCTGCCAAACCTCTTCATCATTAGCTTGAGCATAAGCACCATAGGCGACGTTATCTTTAATGCTGCCCTCAAAAAGCACCACATCTTGACTAACAAAGGAGATATTGAAACGCAGAGAATGCAGTTTGATATCAGAAACCAACATATCATCAATGTAGATGCCACCCGACTGCGGCTCTAAAAATCGAGGAAGCATATTTGCCAGCGTGGTTTTACCGCTACCTGATCTCCCTACCAAAGCCACTGTTTGCCCGGGGTCAATGGTAAAAGAAACATCATTAATGGTTAGAATCTCTTTGTCCGGATAACGATGCTTAATATTTCTAAATTCTACTTTTCCTTGAATGGGGGTTGGTAGCTGTCTAGTGCCAGTATCCTTTTCGGGCTCAAAATCCAGTAATGCAAATACACTTTCTGCTGCAGTGAGCATTTTTTGTACTGTGCCACTCATATTTGCTAAGCGACGAATAGGATCAAACAGTTGCACTAACGCAGCCATAAAAGCAGCAAAACCTCCCACCGTTAACTCTTTAGCACTCGCCTGATATAAGGCCACAGTAATAACTGCAGCAACGGCAATAGATATGAAAAACTGTGTAATAGGAGATAAAGCGGCGCTCGCACTAGCCGCACGCATGGCAAAACGACGAATTTTGGCATTAACATATTGGAAGCGACTGGCCTCATGCTCATAGCCATCGAACAGCTTAACCACTCTCTGCCCTTCTATACTTTCACCCACCACCCGCGTTAATTCCGCATTCATGTCTAAGGCGCCACGATTAATTTTACGCAAACGCCTAGAAATAATACGCGCTGCATAATAAGTCAGGGGCAACATAGTAAAAACGATAAGAGTTAACTGCCACGACATATATAGCAAAACAATAATTAGAGCGACCACCGTCAGTATTTCACGCACTAAAACAGTAATGACTTCAGTAGCTACCGTGGTCAGCGTACCCGCATCAATGGTGAATCGATTAAGCAACCTGCCGGTATCGCCTTGCTTAAAACGACTATCAGGCAAAGCTAATAAGCTGCGGAACATCTCCGTGCGCAAATTACGCAGCATGTTATTGGCCACTAGCGCCAATAAATAATTACTGGCATAAGAAGCTAAGCCCCGTATAAACATAATACCCACTACTGAAAGTGGCAATAACCAAATATAATACGGCTTGGCTCCAGTAAACCCATCATCAAGCAAGGGCTTCATAATAACGGCGAGTAAAGGCCTAGTTGCCGAAACTATACTGACCAATAACACAGCAACTACAATCCATTTCCAATAAGGAAGTAAGCGACTATATATTCGACGCCAAATTTGCGTCTCTATATCTGCCTCTATCTCTGTTTCCGCATTTAATTCAGTAGCAATAGATTTACTTTTTGGGCTTTTCAACACAGCTCTCACTTATATACTAGACTTATCAAAATACCATTAACTCTTTTAACTTTATGACCGCAATGCCAGTTCTTTATCTACGCCTACCTAACTGGTTAGGTGATGTATGCATGAGTCTCCCCGTTTTGGAAGCGTTTTTAGCACGTAATTATAGCGTAGTGGTTTGCGCTCGCCCCTGGGCTAAACCTCTATTATCGGGTTATGCATTGCAAGGCTTCATTCCAATAACAGGAAAATGGTTACATGATGCAAATGCCATTAAACAATATAAGAAAAATCACGAACCAAGCTCCACCAAGGTCACCGCACTCAGTCTACCCGATTCATTATCTAGTGCGTTTATTTTTAAGTGGGCAGGCCTTAAAACAGCTGGTTATAAAGACGATGGCCGTAGCTGCTTACTCAAGTGGCCGCTAAACAAACCAAAGCAATCTTTGCACGCTGTGGAGTCTTGGTATCATTTAGCCTATGAGTCGTCTAGAATTTGGCAAAACCCTATTGCTCCTAGAGCGCCTCGCTCTTTGCACTTAGCTGGTGTCCCAGACCCTGACCCACACAAATTTGATTTAGACAGAAGCCAAAAAAACATTTTAATAGCCCCTACTGCGGTGGGTTTGCATAAAGGAAAAATAAAAGTTTGGCCTCATTTTGAGGCGTTAACTCAAAATCTAAAACAACAAAACTACAACGTATATATGTGCCCCCCTCCTAACGAAGTAGCTGAAGCTGAATTAAATGCACCCTCAGCTACACGGTTAGCACCATTATCTCTAGCCGATTTTGCCCAATTATGTAAGACTGTAGATCTTGTGATTTGTAATGACTCTGGTGTTTCTCATTTAGCCGCAGCAGTCAATGCCGCTCAAATCACACTCATAGGTGTCACCGATGTTACACACACAGGACCTTGGTCTGATCAAGCCGAATGTTTAGGAAAAAACGGGGCGTGGCCTAGCCTTTCTACTGTTTTAAAACGTATCAATGAGCGTAGCTAACTATTTAACTCAACTCGTTATTCCCATCAACTTTGCCATAGTTTTGTTATTACTGGCAACGTTGTTAATCGTATTAAGAAAACGAAAACACGCGCTCATCATCGTACTACTGGCTAGTGCTTGGGCCTTTTTCTGGTCTTTACCCGCAGCATCTATTTGGCTAGGTGGTCATCTAGAAAACCGTTTTACTTATGAACCTTCTGCTCATACTCCTACTGCTGATGCCATTGTGGTTTTAGGCGGCCATACCGCTAATAGCCGCCAAAATTGGTTTGATGAATACGATCCTGATAAAACAAGCACCCGTATTAGCCGCGGTGCCGAGTTATATGCCGCTCAACGCGCTCCTCTTATCTTGGTGTCTGGGGCGGCTTTAGATGGTGGGACCAGTGAAGCACAAAGCATGGCACGTTATTTAAAAAATGAAGGCATACCAGAAAAGAACATTCTGATTGAAGAAGCCAGTTATACCACTAGAGAAAATGCCATATACAGCGCCCAAAAACTCAAAGAAAACCGGGTAAATCGCGTGTTACTTGTTACCTCGTCTTTACATATGGCTAGGGCTATGGCTTCTTTTCAAAAACAAGGTGTTAATGTGATAGCGGCTCCGGTTGCTCCTCAAATAACTAAACCCAATAACTCTTGGTTGGCTATTTGGCAGCCCAGTTATCAAAGCTTAAATGCGAGTCGTTCCATTATTAAAGAGTATGTGGGTCTTTTGGTTTATTGGTTACGCGGCTGGATCTAGCTCTTAGGAGGCTGGGGTTTCCAATTTGTTTTACGATTTAAAAACCAAAGTTTACTGTATCTAAAAAAGCTGCCTGCAGCGGCCACACCTGCCAAGAAAAAACCCTCCTTACCGTCTAAAAAGCCACGACGAATAATGTATATACGAACAAAAGTCCAAAATGCTTTAGCTACAATACCGGCTAAACGTATCTTTTTTCCTCGTTCATGTAACTGCAAAGCCGCCGCACTGGAATAATGATTGGTTTTATCAATTAATACTTCTAAGCTACTATACGGGTAATGCAACAAATAGCCATTTAACTCTTTAGTTTTACCGTCTACTACTACGCTTTCATGCACTGTTACATCTTTAAAATAGGCTTTATTGCGTTTAAATAAACGCACTAAACGATCCGGCCACCAGCCACTGTGTTTAATCCAACGCTCACCAAAACAAGACATACGCGCTACGCTATAAGCATCTGCATCCGCTTCGGATTGCGTTAAAACGCCTTGTATTTCTGCTGCTAAGTTTGCAGGCACACGTTCATCGGCATCTACAGAAAGCACCCAATCTTTAGTCGCCAAATTAAGGGCTTTGTTTTTCTGCTTACCAAACCCTGGCCAATGTGTGGTGTGATACACCTGAGCACCTAAACGTCTAGCAATAGCACAGGTATCATCAGTACTACCCGAGTCTAAGACAATGATTTCATCTGCAAAGGACACCGACTCCAAGCAGTCGGCAATATGCGCTTGTTCATTTTTAGTAATAATAATAACGGATAACGATGACATTAACGTAATTGCTCCAACCAGCGCTTATAGGCTTGCTCAGTTTGTTGCTGCATGGTGGTTAAAAGAAAACGGTCTGTGCCCCTTACGTGTTCATAACCTGCTTGTCCCATTTGCTGTCTTAACTCTGCATCGTCTAGGAGACGTACCAATGCCTTACGTAAAGCCACTATATCGTGCAAAGGCACCAACATCCCACTTTTGCCTTGAGCCATCATCTCTGGAATCGCTCCCACGCGTGTGCCTATTACAGGACGTTTTGCAGCGCCTGCTTGCGCTATAATCATCGCGGAATCGGCTTCATAAGGTACAAACACAAACACATCGATCTGTTTTAAATCAATTGACTCAGCCATAAAGTGTACTTGCGCTAGCACCTCTAATTGCTGAGCAAACGCCTCAAGCTGGGATTTTTGCACTCCTGTGCCTTGCACAAGCACGTGTAACTGTGGCTGCTCACGTAAAAGGGGAGCCATGGCTTGAATTAACTCTAGCGCCCCAGACCCTTTACTTAATTCAGCCACCGTAGCAATTAAAAGGCTTTTAGCATCCAGGCCTAATTTTTCACGTAGGTTACTTGATAACTTTTGCTCTGCAATAATCACTGCGTCATGGATAACAGCTAAAGTAGATGCTTTTATGCCACGCTGCAACAACTGTTTGCGCATAAACTGATTATTAGCAATAGTGCGATGGGGTATTCTATTCTGCGTTAGAGTCGATGATGGCGTTTTCACCTGATGATAGGTACGCACCACTAAAGGCACACCAGCTAAGCGAGCTGCTAGAGCTGTTAAGCCTGTGTCTGCATGCGCATTACTATTTACCACATCATAGTTCTGCTGCTTTAAGTGTTTTCGCACCTTTAACACCCGCGGTAAAATCGCTAAACCGTGAACTATAGGCTCTTCATACACCTTAAAGTTATCTGCTTTCAAGGCTAAAGCTAGGGCAGAATCTACGGTACAGTAGGCTTCTACTATATGTTCTTGCGTACGCATCGCTTGCATTAAATGGTGTATATAGCGAGCACTTTCATCATAGGAAACACCCACGTAACTATAAAGTATTTTCAAAGGCCGCATTAATAATTAATCTCCACCGCATCAGCTCCTAACCAATCTTCCATTTGCTCTAACATAGTATCAGCTAAGCGTACTCGCCATTCTTGGCCTAGTCTAAGTTGACACTCGTAAGCAGCATTCTCTAAAGCTAACTCAACTGCTACACCTGGGATTTGATTTTCAGGTTCAGCACGGAAAGGATTCAAAAACTGATACAGCTTTGTCGTATCATAATGCTCCTCTTTGAGATGCAAACGTAAACTGCGAGCCCGCGCTTCGCGTGCTAATTGCAAATCGTAAATCTCGTCCGCAGTAACACGTAAGCCACCAGAGTAATCATCAAAACTTACCTTACCTTTAACAATAATGAGCTGATCTTCTCGAAGGCGCTGTCTATTAAGTTCAAACACCTCATTAAAAATAGTGACTTCCATCTGCGAAGAACCATCATCTAAGGTAGCAATCATCATACGACCTCGGCGTGTCATACGCACACGTACACCAGACAAGACTCCGGCAAACCACTGAAAGTCTCTTGAGGGCTCCAGACTGGCTAAAGGCCGTGGTGCAAATCGCCGTACTTCATCACGCCACGCATCAAATAAATGCCCACTAAAGAAAAAACCCATAGCAGACTTTTCTTGGCGCAAACGAGTTTGCAAATCCCATTCGGGCACTTGATCAAGCTCTAACTCAATAAGCTCATCAGAACTATCATCAAACAAAGACACTTGATGCGCATTGCGAGCCACTTGATCTGCCGCCTCCATAGCACGACTTACGGTAGCCAAAAGAGCCGCACGGTTTGGGTCTATGCTATCAAACGCCCCGGCTTTAATTAATGCTTCTAAAGTACGTTTATTTAAGGTGGCTCTATCTACACGCTTACAAAAATCAAATAAACTTTTAAAGGCGCCACCGGATTCACGTGCTGCCACAATGGCATGAATCGCGGCCTCACCAGCGCCTTTAATAGCACCTAAACCATAACGAATAGTACGCGGTGGCTTGCCTTTGGCGCTATGGCTATCTTTAACCGGTATGAATCGATATTCGGAAGCATTTACATCAGGCGGTAAAACGTCCACCTTATTCGCTACTGCATCTTTCCAGAAAATTTGCATTTTTTCTGTGTCATCCATATCAGACAACATAGTGGCAGCAATAAACTCAGCGGGATGATGCGCTTTAAGCCACGCCGTGTGGTAAGCAATGAGCGCATAGGCAGCCGAGTGACTCTTGTTAAAACCATAGCCAGCGAACATTTCCATCAAATCAAACAGTTTCACGGCCAAATCGGCATCATAGCCTTTTTCTACGGCTCCTTTTTCAAAAATCTCCCGGTGCATGGCCATTTCTTCGGGTTTTTTCTTACCCATGGCACGGCGTAATAAGTCAGCGCCTCCTAATGAGTAGCCCCCAATAATTTGGGAGATAAGCATGACCTGCTCTTGATACACAATCACACCATAAGTGCTCTCAAGCACTGAGGTAAGATCAGGATGAAAATAATCCACCTCAGCACGGCCATGTTTTCTATTTACAAAATCTACCACCATGCCCGACTCCAAAGGCCCGGGTCTATATAGTGCTAGCATGGCAATAATGTCTTCAAAATTACTCGGACGTAAATTGCGTAGTAACTCCTTCATGCCGCGTGACTCCAACTGGAACACCGCGGTGGTGTTGCCATCACATAGTACTTTATACGCGTCTTTATCATCCAAACCTAAGGTGATAAGATCAAAATCTTTTTTGTCTTCATTAAACTGCTGTACGTATTTAACTGCCCAGTCCAAAATAGTAAGATTTCGTAAACCTAAGAAATCAAACTTCACTAAGCCCGCATCTTCCACATCATCTTTATCGTATTGTGAAATGACGTTCGCATCTTCACCGGGCTGCCTGTATAAAGGGCAAAAATCAATGAGTTTACCAGGCGCAATCAGTACACCCCCCGCGTGCATGCCCACGCTACGAGTCAACCCTTCTAAAGGACGTGCTAAGTCGATTAAAGACTGCACTTCCTCGTCATTTTCATAGCGCTCTTTAAACGCTGGCTCTTCGGCTAAGGCACGTTTTAAACTCCACGGGTCTGCCGGACTAAAAGGAATCAGCTTTGACAGGCCATCACAGAGACCATAAGGCAACTCTAAGACACGCCCCACATCACGAATTACCGCCTTAGCGCCTAAGGTACCAAACGTTGCAATCTGACTCACAGCATCACGCCCATAGCGCTCTTTGACATAGTCAATCACTCGCTCGCGGTTATCTTGACAGAAATCAATATCAAAGTCAGGCATAGAGACGCGTTCGGGGTTGAGAAAACGCTCAAAAAGTAAGTCATAACGCAAGGGATCTAAATCCGTAATGCCCATGCTATAAGCCACCAAAGAACCAGCACCAGAGCCTCGCCCCGGCCCCACTGGCACCCCATTCGCCTTACCCCAATTGATGAAATCCGCAACAATAAGGAAATATCCCGGAAACCCCATGTCAATAATGGTTTGGCATTCCCAACGCAAACGTTTCAAATAAGTAGGACGATGCGTATCCCGCTCAGCTTCTGTGTTGTACAACTGCGTTAGGCGCACTTCTAGACCGTCTTCGGCTTCTTTAATTAAATAATCACCTAGACTCATGCCTTCAGGGGTAGGAAAATCCGGTAAATGCGGCACCCCCAATTTAAGCTCCACGTTACAACGCTTTGCAATTTCTACCGTATTAATTAATGCCGAAGGAATATCGGCAAAGCGCTGCTGCATATATTCTGAATTAACAAAATACTGTTCAGGAGTAAATTTACGTGTTCGACGCGGATTCGCTAACTGCTCCCCTTCTGCAATACACACACGCACTTCATGAGCTCGGAAATCTTCGGGCTCAGCAAATTGAATAGGGTGAGTAGCTACCACAGGTAAGGTCAAATCACCCGCTAAAGATATTGCCGCTTGTATATAACGCTCTTCATCGACAAAACCTGCGCGCTGCAACTCTACATAATAACGATTTGGGTAATGCTCCTGCCACTGCTGTGCCCATTTCCAAGCTTGCTCTACATTGCCTGATAATAACGCTTGCCCTACGTCACCTTGGTGCGCTCCCGATAATAAAATCAAGCCGCTTTGATTAAAGAGCCATTCACGCTTTACCTCACCGCGACCTTTGTATTGATTCGTCAGCCAGGCTTTAGTCAGCAACTCACACAATGCCAAATAGCCTTCCATATTCATGGCAAGCACTGCCACTTTAAACGGTTTATCTCTATCTATTTCATTTTCCAAATACAGATCACTGCCTGCAATGGCTTTAATTCCTTGCTTACGAGCTGCTTTATAAAATTTAATTAATCCAAACAAATTAGCTAAATCAGTAATAGCTAAAGCCGGTTGACCGTATTCTTTGGCTTTGGCCACCATAGTAGGAATGCGTGTAATCCCATCTACCACTGAGAACTCAGAGTGACTGCGTAGGTGCACAAAAGCAGGGGTTGGATGGGAGGTTGTAGATATAGTCATAAAAATTAAATTACCTTAACGCTGCAAAGCATGCCAAGCACGCTCTACTCGCTTAACAGAAATGGGCATTGGCGTACGGAGTTCTTGAGCAAATAAAGAAACCCGTAATTCTTCTAGCATCCACATAAAGCGATCTAGCTGAGGATCTTCCGCTCCTTTAAGTGTTACCCGTGCTCGCAAATACTTACTCTGCCAAGGTAACACCTCCCCCATCAATCGTTGATCTCGTGCCGGATCAGCACGCAGTTTATCTATGCGTGTTTGTGCTGCTTTTAAATAGCGCGGGTAATGCTGTAATTGTTGTGAGTCCGTATCGCGAATAAACCATTTATGCATTAAACGACTTTGTTGGGATTGTAAATCTTCATAAGCATGTTGATGCGATTTAATGGTAGGCAATTTACGCATAAGCTCTGACCACGCTTGCAAAATAAGGGCTGCTTGTTTAGACACTTCTTGAGCAATTAAACCAAAGCGATTACGCGCCGCATCCACACGCTGCTTAAACTCGTTTTCATTGGTAGGCCAAGGTTCCATTAAACAGGATTGGTCGATAGCCGCATCGATTATTTGGGTTTTCAACTCGTCTTGAGTACCTAAATTCATATATAACAAAGCGGTACGAGTAAGGTCCTTAAGATTTTTCTCTTGAAATTTCACGGCATCACGTAATGCTAATCTGAATAATCTACGTAATCCTATTTTATGCGTACGCTTCGCTACCGCAGGATCATCAAATACGTCTAGTTCACAATACTCACTCTGATCAACTAGAGCTGGATAACCTACTACCGCTTGCCCACCGCGTCTTATCTCCAGTATTTCAGGTAGCTCACCAAAACTCCACGTGGTAATTTTGTCGTGAGCTAGGGCTTTAGCTACGCTTTTATCTTTAACAGCCACTTCTTGAAAAGAGGCTTGAGCGGCTTGCCCATGCTCTGCCTTCAACTGATCTATATTACGCCCCCCGGACAGCATACGACCTTGATCATCAATAACTTTAAAATTCATTAATAAATGAGGTGGTAAATTTTCCGGCTTAAAATCTGAGGCTTCTATACGTACCCGTTTTTGCTGCCATATATCGTCAATCAAGGCTTGCGTTAAGCTTTTAACTGGTTTGTGCGCTTGTTCAAACCAACGCTTATGAAAGCTTTCTGCATAATCAGGCACCGGCACACACGCTCTACGTAATCGTTGCGGCAACGAACGTAATAAATGCTGCACCTTCTCTTTAAGCATGCCCGGCACTAGCCATTCCGCACGTTCATTATCAATTTGGTTTAAATGAAATAAAGGCACAGTCACCGTAAGCCCATCACGCACGGAGCCGGGTTCAAAATGGTAATCCGCTTTTAGCTTGACCCCTTTCCACTCAATTTGACGGGGGAATACGTCTGTGGTCACCCCTGCGGCCTCGTGCTGCATCAGCTGATCACGATCTAGGAGCAATTGCTCGGCTTTTTCTTTAGGCAGTTTTTTATACCAACGCTCCAAAGTGGCAGTCTGAAACACATCTGCGGGAATCAATTGATCATAAAAAGCATAGATCAATGCATCATCAATTAATATATCGGGCCGGCGCGTTTGATGCTCAAGCTTTTCTACCGCATGTATTTGCTGATCATTGTGTTTAATGAATGGCAGATTCGACTGCACTTCCCCTGCAACTAGGCCATCACGTATAAATACTTCCCGTGCTTCTACGGGATTAATACGACCAAAATGAATACGTCTACCACTATAAATAGTGAGACCATACAGGGTGGCTCTTTCATTAGCTACTACACGCCCGGCTCGTTTTTCCCAGCGTGGCTCTGACCACGTTTTTTTCAATAAATGACTACCCACGCGCTCTACCCAAACAGGATCTATACGCGCTAAGCAACGGGCGTAAAGACGGGTGGTTTCTACTAATTCAGCCGCTAATACCCAGCGCCCGGCTTTTTTCCCTAGAGTAGATCCTGGGTGCATATAAAAGCGAATGTCGCGGGTACCCTGATAAGCATGCGACTCCTCAGACTTATGACCAATATTACTGATAAGTCCGGTTAATAAACACACATGTATTTGCTCATACGTGGCTTCTTTTTCATTAAAGCGCCATCCTTGCTCACGAATCAAAGTTTGTAACTGCTTGTGAACCTCACGCCACTCTCTAAAACGCATGGGTGATAAAAATCGCTCACGTAATAGGCTTGCTAATTTGCGATGCGACAAGCGACTTTTCACTTGTTCTGCATACCACTGCCACATTTTAATAAAGGATAAAAACTCTGACTGTGGTTCCACAAACATTTGGTGCGCCCGCTCCGCATTGTCACGCTGCTCTAAAGGACGCTCTCGTGGATCTTGAATGGATAAGGCCGACGCAATAACTAGCATCTCACTTAGGCAATGCTGATCTTTAGCCGCCAGAATCATGCGAGCAATACGCGGGTCCAAGGGCAGCCTAGATATTTCTTTACCTATTTTTGTGAGATTGCGGGCCTCATTCAAGGCGCCAATTTCTTGTAATAACTGATATCCATCTGCAATGGCGCGCCCAGAAGGCGCATCCACAAAGGGAAAGGTCTCTACTTCATTTAAACGCAATGCCTTCATGCGTAAAATAACGGCAGCTAAGGAAGAACGTAGTATTTCTGGATCAGTAAATTCAGCACGCTGATTAAAATCCTCTTCCTCATACAAACGTATGCACACCCCCGACGCCACACGCCCACAACGCCCAGCACGCTGATTAGCCGATGCTTGGCTAATGGGCTCAATGCGCAACTGTTCTACCTTATTACGCAAGGAGTAACGTTTAATACGCGCTAATCCACTGTCAATCACATAACGTATGCCCGGTACCGTTAAAGACGTTTCAGCCACGTTTGTGGCTAAAACAATACGGCGCGCATTGCCTTGTGGTTTAAAAATACGGGATTGATCGGCATGATTAAGACGCGCATATAAAGGTAGAATTTCAGTTCCTATCAATTCGGCTTTACGTAAGGCATCGGCCGCTTCGCGAATTTCTCTTTCTCCCGGTAAAAAAACTAGAATATCCCCTCTACCAATGCGCTCACACTCTTGAACAGCATCTATAATGCCATCATTTAAATCACGCTCAGAAATATCCTC
Organism: Paenalcaligenes sp. DL 309; assembly: GCF_057475285.1. NCBI lineage: Bacteria > Pseudomonadati > Pseudomonadota > Betaproteobacteria > Burkholderiales > Alcaligenaceae > Paenalcaligenes > Paenalcaligenes sp. DL 309. The sequence goes on along the minus strand of NZ_JBYBKW010000009.1, from coordinate 53,500 downwards.
TTTTTGCTTTGCCTCTTTATCTGTTTTTTCCGTTAAAATAGGTCTATAACGAATTTCCACAGCATATAAACGGCCAGACACCTCAATAACAGGTGCTGGCTTACCGTTTGTCTTGAAATGTTCTGCAAACTGTTCAGCGTCAATGGTAGCCGAAGTAATAATGACTTTTAAATCAGGGCGTTTATCAAGTAGTTGGCGTAAAAACCCGAGCAAAAAATCAATATTAAGACTGCGTTCGTGGGCTTCATCAATAATAATGGTGTCGTAACGTCTTAATAACGGGTCACGTTGAGACTCAGCAAGTAAAATGCCATCCGTCATGAGTTTAATGGCAGAGCGCGGACTGGTTTTATCAGTAAATCGAATTTGATATCCTACCCAATCGCCAATTTCAGTCTGTAACTCTTCAGCAATACGGTTTGCCACCGAAGTAGCAGCAATACGGCGCGGCTGCGTATGGCCAATCATTTTTTTACGCCCCCGCCCTAACTCTAAACAAATTTTAGGTAATTGCGTGGTTTTACCTGAGCCCGTTTCACCGCTTACAATAACAACTTGGTTGTTTTTAATGGCAGCAGCAATGTCGTCACGCCGTGCGCTGACGGGCAAATCTTCCGGATAGCTTATGGCAGGAAAGGAGGGGGCAATGGGTGTTGCTGTTGCTATAGTCTGTTCAGTATTTTTTTGCATGAAACTCGTTATATCGTAATCCGTGATCTATTCACATTATAGTTTGCTTAATCTTTTGTTCATCTTATTTGTACTATCCCTATGAGCCAATCTGATCTAGATACTTTTTCCGCCCTTGATGCGCCTGAATTTGCACCCGCCCAATTTGTACGCTGGTTTAGAGAGGTGGCCCCCTATGTACATCGATTTAGAGGTAAAACCTTTGTTATAGGTTTTGGTGGCGAGCTGGTTAGAGACGATATGCTCAATACGCTAATCCCTGACTTATCGTTAATGTCAGCTTTAGGGATTAAGCTAGTGTTAGTACATGGATCCAGACCCCAAGTGAACGAGCAATTGCGCGTTAAAGGCCATAATCTTTCATTTGGCCGCAGAAATGAGCCTACTACGGCCGCTGCTTTAGAATGCGCCAAAGAAGCCGCTGGCGAAATACGACTGGACATAGAGGCCGCCTTTAGCCAAGGTTTACCTAATACCCCCATGTCTAATGCTCAAATTCGTGTTATTTCAGGTAACTTTATCACCGCACGCCCCATGGGAGTCATTGATGGAGTAGATTACATACATGCTGGCGCCGTGCGTAAAATTGACACCCACTCCATCTTACAATCATTAGAACATGAAGCCATTGTACTGCTATCACCGCTGGGGTTTTCCCCCACCGGTGACGCGTTTAATATGGAAATGGAAGAGCTGGCTCAAAAAACGGCCATTGCCATACGCGCTGAAAAACTCATTTACTTAACCCCCAATGCCATTGCCACTCAAGATGGTAGAGAAGAAATTGCAGGTGAACTAGCGCGTATAGAAGCAGACAGATTGCTTGCAGCAGGTAAACTCAACGAAGACTCCACTATGTTTTTAGAGTCAGCCTCCAAAGCCGTAAAAGGAGGCGTTCCTCGCGCGCACCTTGTTCCCTACCCCTTAGATGGTAGTATTTTACTTGAAATATTTACCCATGACGGCGTGGGCACCATGGTGGTAGAAGACAAACTCGATGACCTACGCACAGCCACTCTTGATGATGTGGGGGCTATACTACAGCTCATTGAACCTTTAGAGGCAGATGGCACCTTAGTGGCTCGGGGTCATGCGGTGGTAGAGCGTGAAGTAGAACGTTTTACTGTCTTAGAACACGATGGTTTTATTTACGGTTGTGTGTCTATTACGCCTTATCTGAGTCAAGGCATGGTAGAAATGGCATGCTTAATTGTACACCCCGAATGGCAAGGCGAAGGCGAAGGCGAATTATTACTACGTCATGCTGAAAGCCGAGCCCGCACCTTAGGTGCTAGCAGTCTATTTGTACTTACCACTCGTACCTCACACTGGTTTATTAAAAATGGCTTTGTGCAAGGCACGGTAGAAGATTTACCTCAAGAAAAGCAGGCTCAATACAACCGTTCACGCAATAGTTTGGTGTTTATAAAAAAATTGAAACCAGCGAATCTGAAACTATAAGCCTTAAGCTTTGCGATGACTTGATAGAATCAAAAGCGGCTTCCTATTACAATCAGACAGTAATTCATTTTTTTAAAGGTGTGATATGTCCAGAATGGTGCAATGCGTCAAATTAAATAAAGAACTGGAAGGTTTAGATTTTCCACCGTATCCGGGAGATATTGGTGCCAAAATTTGGCAATCCATTTCAAAAGAAGCCTGGGCTAATTGGGTGGCGATTCAAACTCGTATTGTGAATGAAAATCACTTGAATTTAGCCGATGCACGCGCCCGCAAATACTTAACAGAACAAATGCAACGTTATTTATTTGAAGATGCTGATGTAGAAGCTCAAGGTTATGTACCCCCGGCTGATTAAGCAAACACATACAAAAAAATCTGGCATAACGATTAATTTATGCCAGATTTTTTATTGTGCTTTGATTACGCAAGTAGCCATCAATATAGCCATTAATTTTTACTCATCAAAATTAACATCTCTACCTAAAGCTGTACGTACTGTATGTTTCATCCCCATATGGCGCACATCATCACCTAATACTAAGTAGATAACACGTTCAGCCATATTTTTAGCGTGATCACCCATACGCTCTAGCGCTCTAGCAATAAAAATCAAATCAATAGAACGCGAAATGGTGCGCGGATCCTCAATCATGTAGGTAATGATATGACGTAATGAACCTTTCCATTCTTTGTCTACATCCTTGTCTTTACGCACCACATCAGCAGCCAACACCATGTCTTTACGTGCAAAGGCATCTAAAGAGAGATGAATCATGCTAACTACCGAATTACTCATATGACGCAGCTCAACTACTGGCTCGTAACCCGTATCGGCTTCATATAACCGGCGTGCCATCTTGGCAATGCGTTCAGCTTCATCACCACAGCGCTCTAAGTCAGTAAGCATTTTTGAAATGGAAAGCAACATGCGTAAATCAATAGCGGTAGGCTGATTGCGCGCAATAATATAGGTAATGCGCTCATCAATTTCCACCTCTAAACTATTTACCTCTTTTTCACGTTCGCGCACAATATCCACTAAGCTTAAATCACCAGTAAATAGCGCTTCCATGGCTTGCTCAACCATGGACTCGACCACGCCGCCCATTTGTAAAAACAAAGAACGAGTGGCCTCTAACTCGGTATGAAATTGTTTGTTTGTATGCTCAATCATAAGAACCCCTTAATAAGTATAGAAAATTATACCCAGCTTCTATGACATTGTTATGACACCGTTTTGGGTTGCCACTAAAGCTACAGTAGCTCCTGACAGAGCAAAAAGACCGCAACATACCACACCAGGAATATCGTTAATTTCAGACTCAAACTTGGCGGGGTCGGTGATCTTTAAACGTTCTACATCTAAAATGTGATTTCCGTTATCGGTTACAAAACCTTCACGCCACTCAACAATACCACCCAACTGCGCCAGACGACGGCTTACCGCCTCACGCGCCATGGGGATAACTTCTACAGGTAAAGGGAATTTACCCAACTGTTGTACGGCTTTGCTTTCATCAACTAAACATAAGAAATGACGCGCTACAGAAGCCACAATTTTCTCTCGCGTTAAGGCTCCACCCCCACCTTTAAGCATATGACGCTGCTTGTCAATTTCATCCGCACCATCAATATACCACTCCATTTTTTTCACATCATTTAAGTCTAATACTTCTATACCGTGACGTTGCAGGCGCTCTGTAGAGCGTTCGGAGCTGGAAACCACTGCTTTAAATAAGTCTTTATGTTCAGCTAAAGCATCAATAAACAGATCTATAGTGGAGCCGGTGCCTATACCTACTATGCTGTCTTCGGAAATTCTAGGCACAATAAAGTTAATAGCGGCTTCTACAACTTGGTGTTTTAGTTCATCTTGTGAGTACATGATTATCTTTACTTAATTGTTTATTTGTTTAACTGTTTATTTTTGAAAACGGGCAGCAAAAGCATCCGGCTTGAAACCTACAGAAACGCTGTGTTCATCAACCGCCACCGGCCTACGTACTAAAGTAGGAAACTCAGCAATTAGTTGTACCCATTCCTCATCCGTATCTGCTGCTTTCTGCTCTTCGGTCAGATTACGCCAGCTTGGCGAAGCCCTATTAACCAGCTTAGCCCAGCCCCCTACTTGTTCAGCCCACTGCGGCAATAATACCGGATCTATAGGGTGATCTCTGTAATCAATAAAAGTATAAGCTACCTCTTGGTCATCAAGCCATTTGGTCGCTTTTTTACACGTGCTGCAGTTTTTTAATCCGTAAATTTTTACCATATTATTTATCTCTTTGAAGACGACTAGCCACAATAACCACTAAGCCCACACCAAAAATAAATAGGGTAGCTAAAGCATTAATTTCAGGTTTTAACCCTAAACGCACGCGTGAAAACACTTCCACCGGTAAAGTGGTATAACCTGGGCCAGACAAAAACGAAGCGATCACCACATCATCCAAAGACAGTGTAAAAGCTAAAAGCCAAGCTGCCATTAACGCCGGGGCTATTAAAGGCAAGGTAATACTAAAGAACACCTTAAGTGGCGTCGCTCCCAAATCTAAAGCGGCCTCTTCGTAAGATTTATCAAAATCACGAATACGTGCTTGTATGACTACCGCCACATACGCCACACACAGCACTACGTGCCCCACCCAAATAGTAAATACGCCATTGCCATCAGGCCAGCCTAAAAGCTTAGACATTTCCACAAACATCAGCAGCAGTGAAATACCTAAGACCACTTCAGGAATAACCAACGGCGCGCTTAACATACCCACATAAAGGGTAAAACCTTTAAACTTACCCATGCGCGACAATACATACGCTGCCCACGTACCAATAGCGACTGAGGCAGTAGCAGTGATAAAGGCAATAAAAAACGACAGTTTTGCTGCATTTAATAAAGCCTGATCTGCAAATAAAGACTGATACCAACGCAAAGAAAAACCCGACCATGAAGTCATGATGGCAGAATCATTAAATGAAAACACCACCAAAAACACAATGGGTAAATATAAAAAGCCAAAGCCTATAAATAAACTCAAAGCCCGCAAATAAGGATTTGCTTTCATCATAATCGTTATCCTTTTTGCTCTGCATGCAGGTGCTTTACCTGACTGTATTGAAAGAAAATCAATGGCACGATGAGTAATAAAACCATCACACAGGTTACAGCCGCTGCCATAGGCCAATCTGCATTATTAAAAAACTCATTCCACATGACTCTACCCATCATGAGGGTGTTAGCTCCACCTAACATTTCAGGTACCACATACTCTCCTACTGCCGGAATAAATACCAGCATGGCACCAGAAACCACACCTGTCATAGATAGAGGTAAGGTTACTTGTCTAAACGCCGTAAAGGGCCGCGCACCCAAATCATAAGCCGCCTCTAATAAACGCAAATCTAATTTCACTAAAGTGGCATACAAAGGCAAAATAAAAAACGGTAAATACGCATAAACTAAACCTATATACACTGCTAAATCAGTACGATAAATCTCTAAAGGTACATCCGTAATACCAGCCCACATTAATACATTATTTAAAATGCCATCATTACGTAAAATACCCACCCATGCATAAACCCGTAATAATAACGAGGTCCAAAAAGGTAAAATCACCGCCAACAATAAATAATTACGTGTAGCTGGATTAGATCTAGCGATGTAATACGCCATGGGATAGCCGATCAGCACACATATTAATGTAGTGATGGCCGCCATTTTAACGGAGCTTAAATACGTGGCTATGTATAGATTGTCAGTAAATAACAAAATATAGCCACGTAAGTGCAGCATTAAATTTAAGGTTTCATCTGTGTAATCAAGCAGTGGCGTATACGGAGGTATGCCAAACTGCAGATCCGCAAAACTGATTTTAAAAACCAATAAAAACGGAATGAATAAAAAGAGAAATAACCAGACAAACGGGGCGGCAATAATAAGCGTACGCCCCGATGGTTTTAATGCAGAAAGATTCAGCTTTTTCATGAGGCTAATACCGTTGCGCTATCAGCAGACCAAGACACATACACCTCATCTTCTACAGCAGGTGCATCCGCTTGAGTTAATACTGAAGTGGGCATATTCGCTTCCATTAACATGCCACTATCTAAACGAATTTGATAACGTACATAGCCGCCCATCCAGGCCACATGCGTGACTTCACCCCGCCCCCAGTTGTGTTCTTGAGAAGGTTTCTCATGACTGACGTGAATTTGTTCAGGGCGTACTGAAACGTGCACTTCCATGCCTAGCGGCTCACTAATACCGTGATCCACATGTAAATGACTACTTAAATCCTCACTTTGAATTTCTACGTGATCGGACTCATCTACCACGATTTCACCAGTGAATAGATTAGTGGACCCAATAAAACTAGCCACAAACCGAGAATTAGGAAAGGTATACACATCATAAGGCGTGCCACACTGCTCTATTTGCCCTCCCGTCATCACGGCAATACGATCTGCCATGGTCATGGCTTCTTCTTGGTCGTGCGTCACCATCATGCAGGTCACTCCTACCTGCTCTAGAATTTTCACAAGCTCCACCTGGGTTTTTTGACGAATCTGCTTATCTAAGGCAGACATAGGTTCATCTAAAAGCAATAGCTTTGGTCGCTTCACTAAACTACGCGCCAAGGCCACCCGTTGCTGCTGACCGCCCGAAAGCTGACTAGGTTTGCGACGCGCAAAGCCAGCCATCTGCACCAAATCCAAGGATTCAAACACGCGCTCATGGATTTCATTAGCAGCCACGCCTTCTTGTTTCAAACCAAAGGCCACATTGGCTTCCACCGTCATGTGCGGAAATAAGGCATAGGATTGAAACATCATATTGACCGGACGCTTATAAGGCGGCAAATCGGTGATATCTTCATTATCAAGATAAATACGCCCTGAGGTGGCTTCTTCAAAGCCCGCCAACATACGCAGTAGCGTCGACTTTCCACAACCTGAGCTGCCCAAGAGCGCAAAAATCTCATGACGTTGCACGGATAAATTCACCGATTTAACGGCTACCGTATCACCAAAAATCTTGACAATATTTTCTACACGCACAAACTCATCTTCATCGCCAACCCAAGAAGAGCCAGCGGAGCGATTCTCTAACATCGAATATTCCTATGCCTTAAAGATGCAATAATTAACGGCCAGACTTCAACTCAGACCATAACCGAGTCTGTAAACGCTGAATAGCTAAAGGTTGCGGTTTAATAATAAATAACGTTTGGGATACCTCTTGTGATGGGTAAATCATCGGATTATTTGCCACCTCAGGATTTACAAACTCACGTGCGGATTTATTAGCATTGGGAAAGAACATAGTATTTGTAATGGCGGCATGCACTTCTGGGTTTTCTATGTAATTAATGAAGGTATGAGCAGCCTCCACATTCTTAGCACTTTTAGGAATTGCCATCGTATCAAACCACACCGGCGCACCGCCTTCAGGGATGTAATAATCCACTTTGTAATCTTTGTTCGCTTCACGTGCGCGATGTGCTGAAATCATCACATCACCAGAAAAGCCATACACCATGCATAAATCACCGGCCGCCAACTCATCAATATATCCCGAAGAACTAAATTGACGAATAAAAGGACGAATGGTTTTTAGCAGCTCCAAAGCTTCTTTGTAATCCTCAGGTTCAGAGCTATTGGGATCTTTACCCATGTAATGTAATACTGCTGGAAACACTTGAGCCGCTTCATCGAGCATAGAAATGCCACAACTTTTGAGCTGTTCAGCATTTTCAGGCTTAAACAGCATGTCCCAATTTCCTAGCTCAACCTCATCGCCAAAAACTTCCTTAACGCGCGTCACGTTATAGCCCAAACCATTAGTACCATACCCCCAAGGGATTAAATACTCATTGCCCGGGTCTACATCCGCTAATACCGCCATCAGGTCAGGATCTAAATGCTCCCAGTTTGGAATTTTAGATTTATCGAGTTTTTGAAATATGCCACCTTCGATTTGACGAGCGGCATAATGCGTTGAAGGCACAACCACGTCGTAACCTGATTTGCCGGTTAACAATTTGGCTTGTAAGGTGTCATTATTATCAAAGGTATCGTAGCGTGCTTTAATACCGGTTTCTTTCTCAAAGCCGGAAATGGTATCGGGCGCAGTATATTCAGCCCAGTTATACACATTCACCACATTTTCCTGCGCGTGTGCAGCTGTTAATGCAGCTGTTAATGCAGCCCCAACAAAAAAAGACTTGGCTATGCTGAAGTTCATAGTTGTGAACCCCTTTAAGAAAAATTTAATGGAAAATAACTAGGCGTGGCTTAGAGCAGCTGATAGGCATGATAAAACTCTTCAAACCATTGCAACCCTATATCACCCCGCACTTTAATTAAGGATCTACGCAGACGCAAGACGTTGTTTAGCCGCTGTTTGCTATTTACTACATTGAGAATTTTGGCTTTATCAAAATCAATTAAATGAATTTGCTGCTGCGCATCAATCAGAATATTAAATACGTTTAAGTCAGCATGCCATACACCGGCATCATGCATTTTTTTGACTACGAATGCAACGGCTGAGGCATTGGTTTTCTCTAGCTGATGAGCAATGGGTAGCGCTTCTGGGATGCGCTCTACAATGATTGCGGCCTTATAACCCAAAAACACACGCTCCCATAGCGCCGCTAAGGGCACAGGCACCGCTACCTGCCTGTTGCGCAGATGCAACAAAACGGCAAACTCAGCCCAAGAACGGGTGCGCTTAGCTCCCATCCAAAAATAATACCGTCGTACGAACTTAGCAATTAAACCACCGCGCCTATAGTGCCTTAATATCGCTTGCTGGCCGTTGTGTTTGATAAACCAAGCCGCATTGCGCCCTCCTTGAGTGACGGCTTGAGCCTGCAGGTTTACATTTTCAGGGTCAAACAACGCCGGTTTAGGCTCTGTGGTGAATCTAGGATTATAACGAATGCCGTCTGCATCAATAGTACGTATAGAAGAATTTCCCATGGCTTAAGGTTGTAAGCGGGCTACCGCATCCTCAATACGATCTACCGCCCAAATTTCTAAACCTTCTATAGGCTGCTTAGGTGCATTTGCCTGCGGAATCAAAGCAATGGAAAACCCCAGTTTAGCCGCCTCACGTAAACGCTCTTGGCCACGGGGTGCTGGGCGTATCTCACCTGCTAAACCTACCTCACCAAATATCACTAAGCCCTTAGGTAAGGGCCTATTATTTAAAGACGACATAATGGCTAATAGTACCGCTAAGTCAGCCGCGGGTTCTGTAATACGCACGCCCCCTACCGCATTCACAAATACATCTTGATCATGCGTCACAATACCTGCATGCCTGTTCATTACCGCCAACAACATGGCTAAGCGCGCCCCTTCTAAGCCTACCGATAAGCGACGTGGGTTCGGCACATGAGCAGTATCAACCAGCGCTTGAATTTCGACTAACAAAGGCCTCGTGCCCTCTTGGGTAGCCATCACACAGGAACCAGCTACGTCCTGCTGATGCCTAGATAAGAATAAGGCGGATGGATTACTGACTCCACGCAAACCTTTATCTGTCATAGCAAATACACCTAACTCATTCACGGCACCAAAGCGATTTTTAAAAGCCCGTACTAATCGATAGGAGGATTGACTATCGCCTTCAAAATATAAAACGGTATCTACAATATGCTCTAACACCCGCGGCCCTGCTAAAGAACCGTCTTTGGTCACATGGCCAATGAGCACTATTGCAATACCATGTTGTTTTGCCAAACGGGTGAGCTGCGCCGCACATTCACGCACCTGAGATACTGAGCCAGGAGCCGCACTTAACTGGGAAGAATAAAGCGTTTGAATAGAATCTATTACTGCCACCTTAGGTTGGCGCTCTAAGAGAGTGGCCGTAATATGCTCAAGCTGAATTTCAGCTAATAAATCCACACCTTCAGTGGGCAACTCTAAGCGCCGCGCACGCAAAGCCACCTGTTCCGCCGATTCTTCACCCGTTACATACAGTACCGGTACCACCGAGGCTAAGGAAGACATAGCCTGTAATAACAGCGTTGATTTACCTACGCCGGGATCACCGCCTATCAATATAACGCCCCCATCCACTAAGCCACCACCTAAAGCTCTATCTAATTCACTCAAACCCGTAGGCTGACGCGGCACTTCACGCGCTTGTATATCAGAAAGACTTTGGACTGGAGAAGCTCCCGCTAAAGATTGATAGCGGTTTACTACGCTCTTTACGGCCGCCGCCGGTTCTATGACAATTTCTTGTAAGGTGTTCCACTCTTGGCATTGTGAGCAACGCCCTTCCCAACGCGGGCTCTCGGCGCCGCACTCGGTGCACACAAAGGCGGTTTTTGCTTTTTTAACGGCTTTTCTGGTTACCATAATTCGTTTTTCTATCTTCCAATTAAACTGCTGCCACCATCAATAATAAGCTCTTGGCCCGTAATATGCCCTGCTGCTGGACTAAGAAAAAAGGCGACTGCTGCGGCAATTTCATCTGCTTGTGCTAAACGGCCCATGGGAATACGCTGCAGCACCTCTTGCTCACATTCACTGTGCTCAGGGCAATTTTGCCTAAAAAATGCTGTTTCAGTGGGGCCTGGCGCTATGGCATTCACCGTGATGCCATGGGTTGCTAACTCCAAGGCCCAGGTTTTGGTGCAGCTTAATAAGGCCCCTTTAGCAGCGGAGTAACTGGTGCGATCATAGGCACCATGAGCCGCTCTACTGGTAATATTAATAATACGCCCTTCTTGGCGTGATTTCATAGAGGGAATAAAGGTTTGCGTGACTTGCACTGCAGCGCGTACATTCAAATCAAACACCTCATACAGGGAGGCAATATCCACTTCACCTATAGATTGAGGCCTAACGGTGCCCACATTATTTACCACGGCATCAACCGGGTATTTCTCACGCAACATGCGTAACACCTCCTCGGTTAATCCAGCATCAGTAAAATCACAAGCATAAAGATAGCCGGGGAAATCAATATCTTGCGTATTACGCGCCAAACCCACTACGTGTGCGCCTAAATCGGCTAAATGTTGGCTAATAGCCCAACCTATACCCTTAGTAGCACCTGTTACAAGCACACATTTATTTTTCATCAAGATGTTGCGCGAGATACCCCGGACTGAAAGTCGGGGAGGGATAGCGCGTTGGCGTAAGCCAACCTGGTTCTCGCTTCTCCGTAGTTAATTGCTATCCGATCTAAGTGAATATCCGTAGCCATCGCTACGTTGAATAAGGGTGCAGTATCGATGGCTGATGCCTTGAACTAGCCCCTCTGCGGTTTGAATATTAAAGCTACCTGAAGCCCTAACAGCAACGCGACCCATATACACGCCAACCTTCTTGCCTTTCGTGACGATCGCCTTAACCCTATCACCCGTTTGAAAGCCATGAATTCGTTTTTGCCGTGTTAAATAGCCTCGCGGGAAGCCAAAACGATTAAGGCGTGTGCGTTGATAACTGCCGCGCCCAGTGGCTTTAATCGCTAACGTCGGTTTTTGCCACTGCTCCACATGATCCACTTGGCCCACACATACGGCATCTAAGGCATGCGTCTTTGGAATAGCGAGTCGTGAGCGATTGCACTTCGTTAAGCCGCCAGACCCAGTGCGTACAGTCAACCCGGTTGCTTTGAGCGCATTAAAGAGCTGCCATCGCGTGGCGTTAACCGCAGCCGCATCGCGTAACGGGCGTTTTGCTTGGGCTTGAATTTTAGTTAAGCGTTTAGGGTCTTTGGCCAAGAACAGCGTGATGTCTTGCGCGGCCTTTTTTAGGTTACACGGTGCACACGCGAGCGTTAAATTGCTGACGCGATTCGAGCCGCCACGCATTTGAAACCCGCGATGTATCAACTCAAACAGGTTTAGTACGTGCGCTGTAGTTATTATCTCGCCCGTTTCCGCGTCAATGGTGTTGCTATTGCGAACCAACGCCAGCCCTGATGTTTTACTGCCAGGGTCAATCTTAAGCTCTAACGGTTGTAACTCACTTTGCGCCACCTCTCTATCAATCAAGCGAATCGTAAAGGGGATCAATCGATGCACCCTGGCTCGCCCTCGCGCCAAAAGCAGTCTTGCTCGCTTCTCGGAGCACGGCATCAAGGGCACTTGGCGTCTATCTATTACAAAAACAGCCATGGCTATTTTCTCCTACTGGTTGCCCTTACGGGCCTAGTGACGGAGGCTTACGCCTCGCTCCCCTCGACAAGGTTGATGTCCCGCTAGATGCCTAACGCACCCTGCGGTAGCCCGTTTCGTGCCTACCCGAGGCGTGTCTGCGGCTACCGCTTGCAGCGCGTGGAACTGAGGAAGCATTCCACGGTGCGTCTTGAACGTAACATCAACGTAGCGCCACGACAGCGCTGAGTCTGGTCAATCTAGGCAAGCACAGAGTGACTCTGGCATGCCTCGCCTTTAGGGCGGGGTTATTGACGCGTTTTTCCCTATTTCTATTAGTTTGAAATCACCCGGGGCACACGTAGCGCTACAGCACATAGTAATTCATAACCAATGGTACCTGATGCTTGAGCCACTTCATCTACACTAGGCCCTCCTTGCCCCCATAACACTACCTTAGCACCTATCTGTGCCTCTTCAATATGGGTTAAATCTACCATTAACATATCCATAGAAACACGCCCTACTAACTGAGTGCGCTGACCATTGACAACCATAGGAGTACCGCTAGGCGCATGACGCGGATAGCCATCGGCATAACCACAAGCCACCACCCCTATACGCATGGCTTCAGTGCTAATAAAACTATGCCCATAACCCACTCCCTGATGGGCTGCTAAATGACGAATGCTGATAATTTCAGCATGTAAACTTTGTACTGGCAATAATTCTAAATCTTGGGCAGATACCCCAACAAACGGCGAGGCACCATATAAGCAAATGCCTGGGCGCACCCATTGCTCGTACTGGCCTGATAAGTGTTGTTGTAGAGTACCGGTTAATGTACCTGCTGAATTACATACACTTATGCGCCCCGGTAATTGATCGGTATACTCATTAAAACATTGCAATTGCTGATAAGTAATACTAGGATCATCATCGGCACGGGCAAAGTGGGTCATTTTACCCAAGGTGCCAATCACTCCCTGTTCTTGTAAGGCGAGTAACTGTGTAAAGGCTTCCTCAAACTGTTCTGGCGCAAAACCTAACCGGTTCATACCCGTATTAATTTTAACCATTACATCTAATGGATGACTCAAACTTTTAGCATGTTGCTGTAAAAGTGTAATTTGATGGCTGGTATGTATGACTACTGTAATGCAATGCTGATTAGTAATTGCTAAATCTTCTACATCAAAAAATCCTTCCAAGAGCATCAGTGGTTTTTTCCAACCTAGTTCTCTACAGCGCACTACTTCCGCAATATCTAACATAGCTAAGCCATCCGCCTCAGCAAAGCCTTGTACTGCCTCATCTATGCCATGACCATACGCATTGGCTTTAATTACCGCCCAAACACGAGGAGTTGGCCGCTTTAAGGGCATAACCTGCTGCTGTAAATTTGAACGTACTTGCGCTAAATTATGACGCATAGCCGGGATAGAAATGTGAACCGAAATAGGACGAGGCATACTACAACCCAATTATTGATCTATGAAAAATGCTGAAGGAAGGCGAGTGAACGCACTTAACAAAGATAATAACCTACGAGTACCTTATAATTAAGCTCATGTCTGTAGATCATTACGAAAACTTCCCGGTGGCCTCTTGGCTTATGCCTAAGCACCTACGCCAACCTATTGCCCATATTTATTGGTTTTCACGCCATGCTGATGACATCGCCGATGAAGGTGAGCATAGTGATGCGTGGCGCCTCACACAGCTTCAAGGTTATAGAGAAGCCTTAACTCAAATTGAAGCGGGACAATTGCAGTTTAGTGCGAATGATGACCGTTATGCTATCTTCGCTCCTTTACTTCCGGTCATCAAAACAAATAAGCTTCCCATAAACCTGTTTACCGATCTACTTACCGCCTTTGAACAAGACATCCGCGTTAAACGTTATGAGGATTACAAGCAACTGTACGAGTATTGCCAACACTCCGCTAATCCAGTAGGACGTATTTTATTGCATTTGTATCATGAACTCAGTGCAGACAGTTTGCAGATGTCAGATGCCATTTGCACTGCCCTACAATTAACCAATTTTTGGCAAGATGTGGCCATCGATTGGCAAAAAGACCGCGTTTATATTCCCCTAGAACAACTACAGCACTACGACCTAGATGAACAATACATAGCCTCCCGCTATGCGCATGAACCCACAACTGCCGCACAAGATCTACAATGGCAACGCCTAATGCAAGCACAAGTGCAATCCACGCGTGAACTATTTCATCGTGGAAAGCCGCTAGCTAAGCGCTTGCCTGGCCGTATAGGTTTAGAGTTACGCATGATAGTATTAGGTGGCTTACGCATTCTAGAGCGTTTAGATCAAGTAAACTACGATGTATTTCAGGCAAGACCAAAACTAGGCAAAGCCGACTGGCTACTATTAGGTGGCCGCCTTTTGACCACGCGATTTTAATTACAGAGAAAAATGAGTCCAGACGAATATTGTCAGAATAAGGCAGCCCAAAGTGGCTCCAGTTTTTATTATGCCTTTTTGTTTTTACCTCCTGAGCGTCGCAAAGCCATTACGGCTTTATATGCCTTTTGCCGTGAAGTCGATGATGTAGTGGATGAAACTTCAGAATCCTCCATAGCGCGTATGAAGCTAGTGTGGTGGCGCGAGCAAGTTAACGCTCTCTACCATAACCCAAAAGAGGCCACGCATCCGGTGATGTTAGCCTTAGCTCCTCACCTGAAGACGTATGATCTGAAAATGACAGAATTACTTGCTGTTATTGATGGCATGGAAATGGATTTAGAGGAAGTACGCTATCAAACGTGGGATGAGCTACGAGATTACTGTTGGCATGTGGCCAGCGTAGTGGGAATTTTATCAGCAAAAATCTTTGGTCAAACCACTGAAAAAACCACTGATTATGCCGTCAAACTGGGATTAGCCTTTCAGCTTACAAACATTATTAGAGATGTGGGTGATGACGCGCGCAGGGGGCGTATTTATTTACCCATGGAAGAATTAGAGCAGTTTAATGTACGCCCTAATGAAATCTTAGACGCCATGCACAGTGATAGGTTCGAGGCGCTTATGGCCTATCAAACCGAACGTGCCTATGGTCTGTATAAAGACGCTGCCCTTGCTCTGCCCGAACAAGATCGCCGTGCTCAGCGCCCGGGTTTACTCATGGCCGCTATTTATTATGCCTTGCTAGAAGAAGTAGCACGCGATAAATGGCAAGTACTTGATCAACGCGTGTCTTTGACGCCTATACGTAAATTTTGGTTAGCTTGGAAGACTTGGGTAAATGGCGGTAAAGGACTACTTAAACGATTAGGGCGATGAAAAAAAAAGTTGCAGTTATTGGTGCGGGCTGGGCTGGAGCGGCGGCGGCTTGGCAATTACATAAAAACGGTCATTGCGCTACGATTTTTGAAGCGTCTCATACGATAGGAGGCCGTGCCCGCAAGCACAATTCCACCCTACTATCACAAGTAGTGGATAACGGCCAACACCTACTACTAGGTGCCTACTCATCGACGTTGGCTCTTATGCAAGAGCTAGGTATAGACCCAAAACAAGCGTTTTATGGCTTTGACTTAGATATACATAGCGCCGATGATAGTTTTAGATTTAAAACCGCCCCTCTACCTGCGCCCTTGCATTTACTGGCTTCTTTATTTACAGCCAAAGGGCTAAGCCTCTCAGAGCGTTTACCCCTTCTTCGTTTACAAAGCTATTTAATAACTAAACGCTGGCAAGTGCCTGCCGCTATGACGGTGAAAGAACTATTAATACACAATAAACAACCGCCGGTATTAATTAATAAACTGTGGGTTCCTTTGTGTATAGCCGCCTTAAACACTCCTATAGAAACCGCTTGCGCCCAGCTTTTTTCCAATGTGTTACGTGACAGCCTAGGTGGCAGTCGTAAAGACACCCAAATGCTCATTCCTTTACGTAATATGAGTGATTTGTGGGCGGAATCCGCCCTGCAATATGCAGATGTGCGCTTAGGTCATGCAGCCAGACGGCTCACAGCTATCTCAGAGACACAATACCGCATCAATGAAGAGGAAGACGTGTTTGACGCGGTGATTATTGCTACTAATGCGCCCCCCGCCGCCCGTTTATTAAAATCATTAGCCTCAGAGCAAGAGCCAAACGCAGCACAGCAGCAATTACTTAATGCCTTGCAGGCCTTTGAATTTAATCCTATTGCCACCTTGTACTTACAGCCAGAATCCGCATGGAAAAACCCGCACCCTATGCTCATGCTGGAAGAGGATATGAATGGTTTAGCGGCGGGTCAATGGGTGTTTAATCATGCTGCCCTACCAGCTAGTGAATTCAAAAACATTATTAGTGTGACCATTAGCTACGCCAATAGACTGCACGGCCACAGCAAAGAATTAATAATGGATGCCATTATTAAGCAAGTGAACTACCAAGCACAAATCCCACTTCCCCCCATTGTTGCCAAAGAGCTTATTACTGAAAAACGCGCAACCTTTGTAGCAAAAACCGGCATAGAACGTCCTAAGATAAATACACCCTGGACAAGAATTAAATTAGCGGGAGATTGGGTGCAAAATGATTACCCAGCGGTACTAGAAGGGGCAGTTCGCAGCGGTATAGCCGCTGCGAACGCCATTGATGATGAAGCTTATTAGGCCGTCCGCTTATTAAGCATGCTGCGCGTGCTTTTCTACATAGGCACGTACCTGTGCCACGTCAGCATCCATTTCCACTACGCGCTGGGGTAAATCGCTTAAATGCTGCAAGTGCTCTGGTACCGGAGCCGACTGTCCAATAGCCTCCTCAATCGTTTCAGAGAACTTGGCAGGCAAGGCGGTTTCTAATACCAGCATAGGAATGCCTGATTGCACAAAGCCCTGCGCCACTTTCACCCCATCTGCTGTGTGAGGATCGATGAGCACACCGGTTTCTTCATAGGTTTTAGCGATAGTCTGTACGCGATTAGCGTGTGCACTCTGCCCTGCTACAAAACCATACTCACTTTCGAACACAGGGAGCATGTGGCTAAGATCAAAATAACCTTGAGTGGTTAACTGCTGCCAAAGTGCGCTGAGTTTTTCTGCATCACGCCCGACCAAATCAAACACAAAACGCTCAAAATTAGAGGCTTTAGAAATATCCATAGAAGGACTAGAAGTGGCGTAGGTATTTTCTGAACTACGTGGTCTATAAATACCCGTGCGGAAAAACTCTTCTAAGACGTTGTTTTCATTAGTGGCCAGCACTAAGCGCGCAATAGGTAAACCCATTTGGCGGGCAATATGCCCTGCTAAAATATTACCAAAATTACCAGATGGCACAGCAAATGACACCTTTTGCTCTGCACTGCTGGTAACACGTAACCAACCCCAGAAGTAATACACCACTTGAGCGGCAATACGAGCCCAGTTGATGGAGTTTACTGCGCCTAAGTGCATGGATTGCTTAAAGTCTAAATCGCCAGCCAACTGCTTTACAATATCTTGGCAGTCATCAAATACCCCTTTGACGGATAAATTATGAATGTTTTCATCTTGTAAAGAGTACATTTGAGCCCGCTGAAAAGCACTCATGCGGCCATGTGGTGACAGCATAAACACATTGACACGGCTTTTGCCACGCAAGGCATATTCTGCCGCTGAGCCGGTATCGCCAGACGTAGCCCCTAAGATATTGATATAAGCATCACGTTTTTCTAGAACGTACTCAAAGACTTGCCCTAAAAACTGCATGGCCATGTCTTTAAAAGCTAAGGTTGGGCCTTGTGATAAACCTAACAAACTCATATCGTCTTGTAAGGGTTTAACCGGTACCATGGTATCGCCTACGAATAACTCCGGGTCATAAGCGGCTTTCGTTAACGCCCGTAAATCGTCTGCAGGAATATCGGTGATAAATAACGATAATATCTCAAAAGCTAATTCATCATAAGACAAACTACGCCAGGCCTTTAAGGTAGCTTCTGAGATTAAGGGATACATCTCAGGCACAGCTAAACCACCATCAGTAGCTAGGCCTTCCAATAAAATATCGCTAAACGGTTGGGGCGACATGCCACCACGGGTAGAAATATAATTCATTACAAACTCTCTACGCGTAAGCGTGTTACGGGGGAACGCACAAAATCTAAGTTTTGTATTTTTAACATAGCGCTATCAATATCGCCTTCCCGTGCTTGGTGGGATAAGAAAATAATATCTGTTTCACTATTCACAGCAGGCTCTTGAAACATAGAGCTGATGGAGATATTAGTTTCAGCTAATAAACGTGATATATCAGCTAACGCCCCGGGGCGATCTTCTACGCGCAAACGTAAATAATACGAAGACTGCACCTCAGACATGGGCAATATGGGTGTATCTGCTAAGGCATCTTGTTGGAAGGCTAAATAAGGCACGCGACTGGCATGATCGGCATCTATAACTCGTGTTACGTCAACCAAATCAGCCACTACAGCTGAAGCGGTGGCTAATTCACCGGCACCCGCGCCGTAATAAACGGTAGGACCTACGGCATCGCCTTGTACCATGACGGCATTCATAGCTCCTTGCACATTCGCAAGCATACTCACCGAGGGTACTAAAGTAGGATGCACGCGCAGCTCAATGCCGTTTTCACGTGCGCGGGTAATACCTAACAGCTTAATGCTATAGCCCAAACGTTCAGCGTGTGCAATATCATCTGCAGCCAGTGAAGTAATGCCTTCTATGTGCGCTTGACTAAACTGCACGGGAATACCAAAGGCCAGTGAAGCCAACAGGCTCAACTTATGGGCTGCATCTACGCCTTCAATATCAAAGGTAGGATCAGCCTCAGCAAAACCCAGTTCTTGGGCTTCAGTTAAAGCCTCGGCAAAAGACAAACCACGGCTACGCATTTCGGACAGGATGAAGTTTGTGGTGCCATTAATAATACCTGCTACCCACTCAATACGATTAGCACTTAAGCCTTCACGCATGGCTTTAATAATAGGAATACCACCGGCTACAGCGGCCTCATAAGCCACCATAACGCCTTGCTGTTGTGCGGCCTCAAAAATCGCATTGCCATGCATCGCTAATAAAGCTTTGTTTGCGGTTACCACGTGCTTGCCTTCGACAATGGCTTCCATAATCCAGTCTTTGGCTAAGGTTTCCCCACCAACTAGCTCTACCACTACGTCTACATCTGGGCTGCGCACCACTTCCATCGCATCGGTAGTGAGAAATACCTTGGCCGCATCATCGCCTAATAAGGCCTGTGCTTTTTCCATATCGCGGGCGGCCACTGCCACCACCTCTATGTCTCTGCCCGCTCTACGAGTGATTTCATCCGCATTTTGAGTGAGCACTTTCCAAGTACCACCACCCACTACACCTAAACCTAATAACCCGACTCTAATTGGCTTCATTTCAACAACCCGTCCTTTCGGAACATTTCTCTAATGCCACGTACCGCTTGGCGTGTACGCTGCTCGTTTTCAATTAGCGCAAAGCGCACGTAATCATCACCGTACTCACCAAAACCAATACCCGGCGATACAGCAACCTTAGCTTCTTTTAGCAAACGCTTAGAAAACTCTAATGAGCCTTCTTTAGCATAAAAATCTGGAATCTTCGCCCAAATATACATAGAAGCTTTGGGGATATCTACCATCCAACCAATCTCATGCAGCCCTTTGGCTAATACATCACGTCTACGCTTATAACTTTCAGTAATTTCAGCCACACAATCTTGCGGCCCCTCTAGGGCAGCAATGGCGGCTACCTGTATAGGTGTAAATGTGCCGTAATCATGGTAGCTTTTAATACGCGCTAAAGCATGGACGAGTTTTTCATTACCCACCATATAGCCAATGCGCCAACCTGCCATGTTGTAACTTTTACTCATGGTGAAAAACTCAACGGCCACATCACGCGCCCCTTCCACCTGTAATATAGAAGGAGCTACATAACCATCAAAGGTAATATCGGCATAGGCTAAATCATGTACCACTAGAATATTATGTTCACGCGCTAAAGCGACGATGCGTTCAAAAAATTCTAAGTCAACACATTGGGCGGTAGGATTACTTGGAAAGCCTAAAATCATCATTTTTGGCTTAGGAATAGCCTCGCGTACCGCCCGTTCCACTTCCTCAAAAAAGTCCACTCCTGGCACCATAGGCACTGAGCGGATATTAGCACCAGCAATCACAGCACCATAAATATGAATAGGATAACTGGGGTTTGGTACTAAAACCGTATCCCCATTATCTAAAGTGGCCAGCATTAAATGAGCGAGGCCTTCTTTAGAGCCTATGGTTACAATGGCTTCAGTGTCTGGGTCTAACTTGACCTGATAACGGCGGTCGTACCAGTCAACAATAGCTTGACGTAGACGTGGAATACCACGAGACACGGAATAACCATGTGTGTCTGGGCGACTTGAGGCTTCGACCAGTTTGTCTACAATGTGTTGTGGTGTGGCGCCATCAGGATTACCCATCGACATATCAATAATATCTTCGCCGCGACGACGCGCCGCCATTTTAAGTTCACCCGTAATATTAAATACGTAAGGGGGCAAACGATCTATGCGAGGAAAGCTACTCATGGGATTCCTTAGATGTGCAAAAATAAATAAAGGGAAAAAAATATTAAAAAAATCGACTAAACGACAAGTCTAAGCATTGCGTTATGATTAGTATATATATTGTGGAGATTAATTGTGCTACTGCAAAAAGAAACCAACCCCGCACTCAACACTGTGACCGCTTATGGTGATGATTATATTGAAATCAATAAAACACGTCATACGCATTCAGTCTATTTTAAGCCCGAAGGCGAAATTCACGCCTTGGAAATACAAAACCCCATCGATTTTACTACAGAGACCCTACAAAAGCTCACGGGTGTGCGCGCTGCAGCAAAAGACCCCATGGCTTTTTTAAATGGTCAAAGCCATTCTTTAGAAAATCCAGAGCAAATAGAGGTAGTATTAATAGGTACCGGTGCCAAACAAATCTTCCTACCTATGGCCGTAATTAGCGATCTACTTAGTTTGGGCATTGGCGTAGAGGTAATGGATAGCCAAGCTGCAGCGCGCACTTACAATATACTAATGTCCGAAGGCCGCCGTGTGGTGGCAGCTCTATTACTGTAACCTCTTAACTAGATAGGAAACACATGTCCACCGTTGCTATTGATCAAGCTCTACCCGCTTTTACTGCGTTAAGCACTCAGGGAGAAATTTCCACCAAGTCTTTAGCAGGAAAGCCCTATGTGCTTTATTTTTATCCTCGTGACAACACACCCGGTTGCACTACCCAAGCACAAAACTTCAGAGACGTAATCGCTGAATTTGAAACTCTTGGTGTACGTATTATTGGTGTCTCCAGAGACACCATGAGTTCACATGAACGTTTTACTGAGAAACAGGCTTTGCCCTTTGCGTTAATTTCTGACCCAGATGAAAGCCTCTGTGAGCTATTTGGTGTAATGAAACTAAAAAACATGTATGGCAAACAAGTGCGCGGTATTGAGCGCAGTAGCTTTCTTGTGAATGCTGATGGTGTATTAGTACAAGAATGGCGCGGCCTGCGCGTACCTGGTCATGTGGATCAAGTACTTGAAGCCGCACGCGCCCTTTAATTTTTTGCGGAGCAATTTACATGCCCTTACCCACGCAGCCCTCTAGAATGGGCACGCTTTTAAGCGCTGATGAAATCAAAAATGCGCCTAAAGCCACCCCCCCCTCAAAGGTTGTTACCCCTACTTCTAATGAGGTAACAAGCCACGCTGCCCCCCCTAAAAAAGTCGTAGCAAAACAAGCAACAAAAAAGGCAACAACAGAAAAAAAATCAGCTCAAGCACCCCAATCCACTAAAAAAACAACAAAAACCACGGAATCACAACCCGTTAAACAAAAAAACACGACTCAAGAGTCACTCAAACTTTTTGTGCTAGACACCAACGTGCTCTTACATGACTCAAACAGCATTTTTAAGTTTGAAGAGCACGATGTGTTTATCCCTATGATGGTATTGGAAGAGCTAGACCATCAGAAAAAAGGCTTATCTGAAGTGGCGCGCAATGCACGTCAAATTAGCCGTCATTTAGAAGCTCTTGTGGGCGAACAAGATATCACTCATCCTATTGCCTTAAATGGTGCCGGACATACGGAGGCACGCGGTAAGCTGCACTTTCAAACTACCGCCTTAGATGCCAAGCTACCTATTGACTTACCTCTAGGCATTGCCGATAACGCTATTTTGCATGTGGTACATGCTTTACAAGCTCAGCATGGCAAAGAAAAAGTGGTGATGGTGTCTAAAGACATCAATATGCGCCTTAAAGCCCGCGCCCTCGGTATACATACTGAAGACTACCGTCATGATCATGTATTGAGTGACTCAGACCTTCTGTATGA
This sequence comes from Paenalcaligenes sp. DL 309, assembly GCF_057475285.1. NCBI lineage: Bacteria > Pseudomonadati > Pseudomonadota > Betaproteobacteria > Burkholderiales > Alcaligenaceae > Paenalcaligenes > Paenalcaligenes sp. DL 309. The sequence goes on along the minus strand of NZ_JBYBKW010000009.1, from coordinate 30,847 downwards.
AGGGGCTCGTGAGTTACCGCATGATTTCTGGCAAACTTACACCAAAAAAACCGATTCTTGGCAAGAGGGCGGCAGCACTTTTTATAAAATCCAAGGTCCGCTTTGTACAGAATTAAGTGTAAATGAGTTTGTTTATACAAATGAAGAGCCCGCGTTAAGTGCTCAAGTTAAGCAAGTCTCTAAAAATACGGCTGTAATTACTGTTATCCGTGATTACGGTCACAAGAAAAATAACGTCTGGGGCATCACTGCACGTAATCAGGAGCAAAATTTCGCTCTTAATTTACTGATGAATCCAGACTGTGATTTTGTATCTTTACTAGGTCAAGCCGGTACCGGTAAAACCTTACTGGCCTTAGCCAGCGCTTTGACTCAAACCTTAGAAACCCAGCTTTATAATGAAATTATCATCACTCGCGCTACCGTACCTGTAGGAGATGAAATCGGCTTTTTACCTGGTACAGAAGAGGAGAAAATGGCACCTTGGATGGGCGCCTTAGAAGATAACCTCGAAGTATTGCATTTAGGAAGTAATAAAAAATCTGCTCTGACTCAAGATCCAAACCGTAGTGCAACCATGGAAACCATACGTTCACATATTAAAGTGAAATCGATGAGTTTCATGCGTGGACGTACCTTTCAAAATAAATTTGTGATTATTGACGAAGCGCAAAACCTAACTCCAAAGCAAATGAAAACCTTAGTCACTCGGGCTGGTCCGGGCACTAAAATAGTTTGTATGGGTAATATTTCGCAGATTGATACGCCTTATTTAACGGAAGGCAGCTCAGGTCTAACATATGTGGTGGATCGCTTTAAAGGCTGGCCTCACGCTGGTCATATCACCTTACAGCGCGGCGAACGTTCACGTTTAGCCGATTACGCTAATGAGGCGCTATGATGCGAGTAAAACCTATAGGCATAACCATGGGCGATGCGGCTGGCATTGGCCCAGAAATTATTCTTAAGTTGTTTGCCGCCGAATTGCCACACCCTGCGGTGGTCTATGGAGACGTAGGCGTGTTGCAGCGCAGCGCAAAAGAGCTGGGGGTAGACCTACCTATAGTAGCCATTGATCAGCCAGCTAACTGGCCTGAAAATGGCATAGGTGTGCTAAATCGTTGGCAAGCCCTCCCCACTGATCTGCTCTATGGTAAAATTAATGCTAATGCAGGACGTGGCGCTTATGAATATTTATGCCACGCGATTGATGATGCACTAGCACAAAAAATTCGTGCTATTACCACGGCTCCTTTGCATAAAGATGCCATGTTAGTGGGGGGCATCGATGCCCCGGGGCACACGGAGATCCTAGCCGAGCGCACCGGTACCACCGATTTTGCCATGATGCTCAGCAACCCTGAGCTGCGCGTTATTCTCGTCACTATTCATGTGCCCATTACGGCTGTGAGCTCTCTGCTCACCATAGATAAAGAGTTACGTACGATTCGTTTAGCGCATCAAGCGTGTTTACATGCTGGCATTACTACACCTCGGGTAGCCGTGGCAGGCTTAAACCCTCATGCAGGAGAAAATGGCCGTTTTGGCAATGAAGAAGCGTTGTTTATAGAGCCCGCCATTACTGCAGCGCAGCAAGAGGGGATTAATGCTAGCGGCCCATGGCCTGGAGACACAGTTTTTATGCGCGCTCGCAAGGGGGAATTTGATATTGTAGTGGCGCAATACCATGATCAAGGGCTTATACCGGTTAAATATTTAGGCGTAGAACAAGGCGTAAATACAACGGTGGGTTTACCCTTTATTCGCACTAGCGTAGATCATGGCACGGCTTTTGATATTGCAGGTAAAGGCATAGCAGACCACACCTCTCTACGTGTGGCCTTTGATACGGCTTTGGAAATGACGCAAGACGTGAACAATTAAGCACCACCTAACAAATGATGTTTAGCGGAAAGCTGTTGTGGCGGTGTAGCGCGGTCATTACGCTCTCTGGGTTGCATTTCAATGGCATCACCCAAATCAAAAATGCGCATCACGTCTACTAAGCGAAAAGCTTGATCGTTTAGGGTGGCAGAAGCTACAGCAGACTGCTGCACTAATGCGGAGTTTTGCTGTGTTACTTCCTCTAGCTGACCAATGGCTTGGTTCACCTGCTCTACACCCATGCTTTGCTCTAAGGTAGCCGCGCTAATTTCATCAATAAGGGTTGCCACTTGGTTGACTTGCTCCACCATAGATTGAATAGTGGAACCCGCTAACCGCACCTTCTCATTGCCTTCTGACACTTTGCTCACACTATCTTCAATCAAGCTTTTAATGTCTTGTGCGGCCGAGGCACTGCGCTGAGCCAACGTGCGTACTTCACTGGCCACCACGGCAAAACCACGGCCCGCCTCACCTGCGCGCGCTGACTCTACTGCGGCATTGAGTGCCAAAATATTTGTTTGGAAGGCAATGCTATCTATCACATTAATGATATTTACAATTTGTTCAGAGGCATTTTTCATATCTTCCATGCTAGCTTCCACATCTTTGGCCGCATTTTGACCCGCTACGGCTGAGCTGCGAACCACTGCCGCCAGCTGCGTGGCTTCTTTAGCCGAATCCGCATTACTGCGTAGGGTGCTAGTGATTTCTTCCATGGCTGATGCCGTTTCCGTGACGTTTGCGGCTTGCTCTTCAGTACGCTGCGACAAATCCATATTACCGGCAGAAATTTGTGAACTACCCGTTGCAATACTATCGCTACTATTACGTACTTCTAGTACCGTTTGGCGTAAGGCATTTTGCATGTCATTCATAGAGTGCATGATACTGCCTGGTTCAGCCCTAGAAAGATCAATATAAGTATGTAAGCTTCCATGAGCGATTGCATCCGCAACCCTAGAAACCTCGGCTGGTTCACCGCCAAGCTGACGAATTAGACCGCGCGTTAAAAACCAACCTAACAAAATGGCTAATAAAGTCCCTCCGGTCACCATAACGATTAATCCATTGCGGGTATCGATAAAATTAGTAGCAATTTCTTAGTTGTAATTTTGTGCAAAATCGACTTTAAGCTGAATAGCTTGTGCTATTTCCTTATCCAGCTCAGTGGCTAAAGGCACCGCTGTGGTACGAATTTGCATCAACAAAGGCGTGGGTACAAAATAAGGCTGTTCATTGATGCGGGCAGTAATCGCATTTATGCTGCGCTTATAGTCTTGTGCTATACGTCTAACATTATCAAGATAGGTCCTACCTTGGTCTGTATTAAAGTTTCATACCTATACATATTATCAGCATTTTTATTAGCTTGACTTAAAGCATTACACTCCTACACCGCCTACTAAGGCTCCCAACACAGCTACAAGCAAAAATCCAGCAATTAACTTGGTTCCCACACGCATATTAATAAAAAATTGCATACCTACCTCTAAGAGCAATTATGAAATAGTAACAAGTCAAAGAAACCGACTGTTACACAAAAGTAGGTATCTTAACAAATATTAAGTTGCAGTGTTTTTTTTATCTAAAACTATAAAAATTAAACCGGACTGTAGTTCAAGAATCGTGTACTGGAACCTTGGAACGCCACACGCACCGTTCCTATAGGCCCGTTACGTTGCTTACCAATAATGAATTCCGCAGTACCTTTATCAGGGGAATCGGGGTTATAGACTTCATCGCGGTAAATAAAAAGAATTAAGTCCGCATCTTGCTCAATAGCGCCCGACTCACGCAGATCAGACATAATAGGACGCTTATTTGGGCGCTGCTCTAGGCTGCGATTTAATTGTGACAGCGCCACTAAGGGGCAGTTCAACTCACGCGCTAAACCTTTGAGGGCACGGCTAATTTCAGAAATTTCCGTGGCACGGTTTTCAGACCCCGAACTGCCTGACATCAGTTGTAAATAATCAATAATAATTAAACCCAGCTGCCCGCACTGTCTTGATAAACGACGCGCGCGCGCACGCACCTCCATAGCAGTAAGGCCAGGGCTTTCATCAATATAAATCTGCGCTTCTTGTACCTTTTGTACCGCGTGCGTGAGACGCGGCCAATCTTCATCGGTTAATTTGCCCGTACGCATGCGATGTTGATCTAGCATGCCTACTGAACCCACCATACGCATGGCTAACTGTACGGCCCCCATTTCCATGGAAAACACTGCCACCGGTAAGCCTTGCTCAATGGCCACATGCTCACCGATGTTCATTGCCAAAGAGGTTTTCCCCATAGAAGGGCGCCCTGCGACAATGATCAAATCACCTGGCTGAAAACCCGACGTCATGCGGTCTAAATCCACAAAACCCGTAGGCACCCCGGTAACCTCGGAATCCCCTTCACGATGATAAAGCTCATCAATACGCTCTACCACTTGCGCCAACAAAGGCTGTACTTCTTGAAAGCCTTGATTACCTCGCGCGCCCTCTTGGGCAATTTTAAATACGCTGGCTTCTGCCTCATCTAAAATCTGTCTGGCTTCTTTACCTTGAGGGTTAAATGCCGCGGATGTGATGTCATCAGCTACCGTCACCAACTTACGCAACATAGAACGCTCGCGTACTATTTCAGCATAACGTTGGATATTAGCGGCAGAGGGCGTGTTGTGTGCCAAGGCGTTTAAATACGCTAAACCACCTGCATCTTCGGCTTTACCAGCAGTGGTTAAAGACTCATAGACCGTAACCACATCAGCTGGACGTGCTAATCCTATAAGACGAGTAATATGCTGCCAAATAATGCGATGATCAAAACGATAAAAGTCATCATCTTTAATGATGTCAGCAATGCGGTCCCAAGCGCTGTTATCTAATAGCAAGCCGCCTAACACCGACTGCTCCGCCTCTGTTGAATGCGGTGGCACACGCAAATAATCTAATCCTTTATCCGCAGTCACACTGTTTTCCACATTAACACCTCAAGATAAGAATAAAAAAAGCCGGCATGCACCGGCTTTTTTGTTTGGTACAAATTAAACTGTACCATGCTTAATTAACTCATTTCGTAATGCTTTAATTAAACGAGTTCACCTATTACGGCTACAGTGATTTCTGCAGTTACATCAGGATGTAAATTAATTTCTACAGGAAACTCACCTACTGCTTTAAATGGACCTTCAGGTAAACGTACCTGTGATTTCACTACATCAGCAAAGCCTTTTTCAACTAACGCTGCTGCAATATCCATAGTGGTAACCGAACCAAATAAGCGACCATCAACGCCAGCTTTTTGGCCGATTTCAACACGCAGATCTGCCATTTTAGCAGCTACTGCTTCAGCTGCAGCTAAGCGTTCGGCTTGAGCTTTTTCTAACTCAGCACGGCGTGTTTCAAATTCAGCAATTGCCGCAGGTGTTGCACGGCGAGCCATTTTATTGGGGATTAAAAAGTTACGCGCATAACCATTACGCACATTAACCACATCACCCAAATCACCTAGGTTACCAATTTTTTCGAGCAAAATAACTTGCATGATTACTCCCCAGATTATTTGTGATTATCAGTGTAAGGCAACAAAGCCAAGAAACGTGCACGCTTGATAGCGGTGTCAAGTTGGCGCTGATAATTAGCCTTAGTACCTGTTAAACGAGCAGGAATAATCTTGCCGTTTTCTTGGATGAAATCGCGTAAAGTATCTAGATCTTTATAATCAATTTCTTTAGTGCCGGCCACGGTAAAGCGACAGAATTTACGGCGCTTAAATAGGGGGTTTTGTTGACCAAAACGACGGCGACGTTCTTTGCCTCTGCGAGCGAAAGCCATAATTAACCTCTTTATATTCAGTAAAACGGATACCCGTTTGTATAGTTACATTTACACAAGCGCTGCGGGTGAAGTAGACACGTTATAGTTTTTAAATGTTTGTATATGCAAAACTAAACGGCTGGAAGATTTACGTAAGGGAGCAATGAAGCCTTCTATCTCTAGTGCATCGCCTATAGCAGCAGCACTAAGAGCATAAGCGGTATCACCCATTGCAACGGCATTTATATCAAAGCTGAGCTGACGCTGTACTTCAGCCTGCTCAACCACAGACTGATGCTGTAGTTCTAGCTCTATAACAGGAATACCTGCTGGAGTATAGCGTATGGGTTGAGTGCTAAGCACTAGCCCTTGGATACGTAAATAGTTCACCGACCTTGTGCAATTAGTCTTCAGACTCGTTGTCTTCTTCTTCGACTTCTTCTTCTTCGACATTGCGCTCAGCACGTGGTGCCTCTGCAGCCGGCTTACGGCCTTCTTCGCGCTCTACAGACTTCATCATAACCGAAGCGCCTTCAGGGGCATCTTTAGTTTTAGCGATCAAGTAACGCAAGATAGCGTCATTGTAGCGGAAAGAATGCTCTAGCTCATCTAATGTAGCCTGACCAATTTCAATATTGAAGCAAACGTAATGGGCTTTAACGAGTTTTTGAATAGGGTAAGCTAACTGACGACGACCCCAGTCTTCTAGACGGTGAATTTGACCGCCATCATTTTTGATAATGGTTTCGTAACGCTCGATCATAGCGGGCACTTGCTCGCTTTGATCAGGGTGTACAATAAACACTACTTCGTAGTGACGCATGTATAACTCCTTGTGGATATCGCTCTTATGAGCCTGACAGCCCGACTAATAAATATAGTTCGAGCAAAGAATAAGCTTACTATTATAGCGTCATCTATGTTTTAAGCGCAAGAAAAATAACCCTTAGGCTAATTTTTACTAGCCTTCTACCACCGCATAAGCCGAATGATTGTGTATTGATTCGAAATTCTCGGCTTCAATTCTATAACCTTCTATACCATCCATGGCTTGCACTGCCACCGCTACATCACGCACTAAGTCTTCCACAAACTTTGGATTTTCATAGGCCTGTTCAGTCACGTATTTTTCATCGGTGCGCTTTAATAAACCCCAAAGCTCGCAAGATGCCTGGGCTTCAATAGTCTGAATCAAGGTATTAATATCCAAAGCTTCAGGATGCCCCACCACGGATACAGTGATGTGAGAGCGCTGATTATGAGCCCCATATTTAGAGATGGCTTTAGAACAAGGGCACAAGCTTGTAACCGGTACCAACACGGTCAATTCAAATTGCACATCCACATCGTCTGTTGTGGTTTTAACGGCATTTGCTGCCCAGCTTACCTGATAATCCAACAAACTACTGACTTCGGATACAGGAGCGACTTTATTTATAAAGTAAGGAAAGGAAGCGGTGACATCCCCTTCAGTCGCATCGAGTAAGCTCAACATTTCAGCCGTCATCTGACAAAACCCACTCATGGCCATAGGCGTAGTGCGATATTTTTCTAAAAGCTCTAAAAAGCGCGACATATGCGTGCCTTTCTCTTCAGGCGGCAAGGCCACGGTGAGCTCCCATTCAGCCACGGTGGGCATCGCTTCGGTGCCATTATCTACTAGTAGTGGATAGCTAACATCACGCACCCCTACTTTTTGTATAGGGATCTGACGAGTGTCTACAGCACTTTGCACATCAGGCATGGCTTCTACAGGTGTAGCGGTCAAGGTGGACATAATAAATTTAATAAAGACAATAAGTTCAATAGGTTGAATAGTTTTAATGGCTAATTATTTATAACCATTATGGAATACTTCAAGCTCAAAGCACAAAATGCCCTTAAATAATAAGGGCATTTAGGGATCGAACGGTGTTAAGAAGCTAGTAACGCGGCAAAACGCTGTTGAATTTTTTTTGTAATCCCCGCGCTATCTAAGCCCAACATAGCATGCAGCTGTTTTTGCTCACCATGATCAATATATTCATCAGGATAACCCAATAATAAACTAGGGGTTGTATGACCTTCATAGCTTAAATGCTCAAGTACTGCACTGCCTGCCCCACCCATCACACAGCCATCTTCTAGCGTAACAATCGCCTCGTGAGTCGCACACATCTCATCAATCAATTCAACATCTATAGGTTTTACAAAACGCATATCTACTAGCGTAAAGTTTAAGGACTCAGCTACTGATAGCGCATTTTGCAATAAGGTACCGAAGGCTAAGATAGCCACTTTTTCACCTTGCCTACGCACAACGCCTTTACCTACAGGTACGGTTTGTAAATCAGAGGTGATGGCCGCGCCACACCCTGCTCCTCGTGGATAGCGTACAGAAGAAGGACCCACATGCTGATAACAAGTATTTAATAATAAACGGGTTTCGTTTTCATCTGAGGGTGTGCTAATAACCATCTTAGGCACACAGCGCAAAAAAGCAATATCATAATTACCAGCATGGGTGGCACCATCGGCACCAACTAAGCCCGCTCTATCTAAAGCGAAGGTAACATCTAAATCTTGTAAGGCTACATCATGAATGAGCTGGTCATAAGCACGCTGTAAAAAAGTTGAGTAAATAGCCACTACCGGCTTTAAACCTTCAGTAGCTAAGCCTGCGGCAAAAGTGACTGCATGCTGCTCGGCAATGCCCACATCAAAGTAACGCTTAGGAAACTGCTTTTCAAAAGCCACCATGCCACTGCCTTCGCGCATAGCGGGTGTGATCCCAATCAGTTTTTCATCAGCAGCCGCCTGATCACAGAGCCACTTACCAAATACCTGTGTAAACGTGGTAGCACTGGGTGCAGTAGATGGCTGAATACCAATGCTGGGATCAAATTTGCCCGGACCATGATAGAGCACGGGATCAGCCTCAGCCCGAGGATACCCTTTCCCCTTGCGAGTCACCACATGCAAAAACTGTAGTCCGCCCAGCTCACGAAGATTTTCCATAGTAGGAATTAACGCGTCTAAGTTGTGACCATCAATGGGCCCCACATAATTAAAACCAAACTCTTCAAACAAGGTGGCAGAAGAAAACACCCCTTTAGCATGGCCTTCAAAACGACGAGCCAACTCAAGCATAGGCGGCACATGCTGCAACACCGACTTGCCTACATTTTTGGCCTTAGCGTAAAACTGGCCAGACAATAAACGTGCAAAATACCCATTTAGCGCCCCCACTGGCGGCGAGATAGACATGTCATTGTCATTTAAAACCACGAGCATATTTACGTCTGGAGTAACACCGGCATTATTCAAGGCTTCAAACACCATACCGGCTGTCATGGCACCATCACCAATCACCGCGATGTGCTGCCTGTGAATACCTTGATTGCGCGAAGCCACCGCCATACCTAAAATAGCAGAAACCGAGGTGGATGAATGCGCCGTACCGAAGTCATCGTAATCCGATTCAGCTCGTTTAGGAAAACCTGAAATACCGCCATACTGGCGCAGACCCGCCATTTGCTCGCGACGTCCAGTTAATACTTTATGAGGATACGCCTGGTGCCCTACGTCCCATACAATACGATCGTGGGGCGTGTTAAATACATAATGCAAAGCAACGGTGAGCTCTATGGTGCCCAAGTTAGAGGATAAATGCCCTCCTGTGGCTGCCACAGATTGCAATATGTATTCACGCAACTGAGAAACGACCAGATCTAGGTCTGCGCGTTTAAGCTCACGAAGATCATGGGGAGATTGAATATGCTGCAAAGATACATTAGCCATATGAGTCGTGTTTAATCGAATAAGACCTATTGTAGACGCATTTCTAGTAAGTGCGACTTGTATTAATGATTTCTATCAACAATAAAATCAGCCAGTTTGGCTAGTGATTGCGCACCCGTACCTAAAGGCAATAAGGCTTGGTGGGCCTGTGCTTTAAGGTCAGCGAGTAATTGCTGCGAAGCCTCTAGGCCTAAAATAGAAACATACGTGGGTTTATTGTCTGCGGCGTCTTTACCCGCTGTTTTACCTAAAGTGATGGTGTCTGCTGTCACATCCAACACATCATCAACCACCTGAAAAGCAAGACCTATGGCTTTTGCATAATCTAATAAATGCTGACGATTAGCGGAACTGGCGCCTGCCACAATGCCACCTAACAGCACTGAAACTTCCAACATAGCACCGGTTTTAAGGCTATGCATTTGACGCAGCTCATCGGCTGAAAGTACTTTATCTACATTGGCACAGTCTAGGGCCTGCCCCCCTACCATACCTTGACTACCCGCTGCTTTCGCTAATACCGTCAACGCTTGCACCACTAATGCGGGAGCGATGGGCATAGCAGCTAAAAGCTCAAAAGCTAAGGGTTGTAAAGCATCACCCACAAGCATAGCAGTGGCTTCATCATAGGCCACATGCACCGTAGGACGCCCTCTACGCAGCTCATCATCATCCATGCAAGGTAAATCATCATGCACTAAAGAATAAGCATGTATAAGCTCTACGGCTGCTGCCGCATGATCTAAGGCTTTTACTTGTGCGCTGCTTAAGCCACTTTGCTGCGCTGCGGCTTCACCTGCCGCATAAACCAAAGCGGCTCTTACGCGCTTACCTCCACCTAAAACAGCGTAACGCATGGCCTCATGCAAAGCAGTGGGCACCGTATCAACTGGCATTTGCGTATCAATAAACGTTTCAACTCGCTTAATATGTTGTTTGAGCCATTGTTGATTCTTTGTTTCATCTGTCATGTTTATTTAATCCTGATCGGTATCTATCTCTGCAAGGGGGCGCATTAACTCACCTTGTAATACCATTACCTGTTGCTCTACCTGGTCTAAGCGCTGTTGGCACACCTGAGCTAATTTCACGCCCTTTTGGTACGCCTCCAACGACTGCTCTAAGGGCAAGTCCCCTCTTTCCATACGCTCTACTATCTGTTCGAGATCAGCCAAAGCCTCTTCAAAATCCGATGGCAGATCTGCGTGTTTTTGGTTGTCTTGCATATATTGCCCTCTATAAATCCACTATCTACGCTTAATAGCGCATTTTAGCCAAGATTATCAAAAGTTGCTGCTTCAATCCGCTGCACGTGGACGAGCGGGATCTGCAATCCACTCACTCCATGAGCCAGGGTAAATACGTGAGCCACTTAAACCTGCTAACTCCATGGCAAACATATTGTGGCAAGCCGTCATACCTGAACCACAATAATGCACCACATTTTCAGGATCTACATCTCCTAATAGCTGTGTAAAATCAGCATTTAATTGTGCTGCGGGTTTGAAACGGCCATCTGCTTGTAAGTTTTGTGGTGTGGGTCTATTGACGGCACTGGGTATACGACCGGCAATAGGATCTATGGGTTCTTTTTCTCCCCTGTAGCGCTCAGCGGAACGCGCATCTACTAAGGTATAACGCGTTGACTGCCCTTCTTTTAGCTGAGCTAAAATCTCATCCGCATTCACCGTTGCTAACCGAGGCGTTACCTCCTCTACTACCGCATGACTCGTAGGCACTGGCGGTAAAGATAAATGATTATCGGTGACGCCATTGGCTTCCAACCAAGCCTGCCAGCCACCATCTAAGAGCATCACGTGTTCAAAACCCGCCCAACGTAATAGCCACCAAGTGCGGGCAGCCAAATGACCTTGACTGGCATCATACACGACTATACGACTCTCTTTATGGAGACCGTATTGCAGCATGAGCTGCTTAAACTGTGCGAGATCGGGTAAAGGATGACGGCCATTAAAGCCAGTCATAGGACTCACCAGTTCAGCCTCATTATCCAAAAAATAGGCTCCTGGGATGTGCGCTTTCATATATTGCTGTCGACCTAAACGATGGTCCATCAAATCATAGCGTACATCAAAAATCACCAGATCGGGCTGCTGCAACTGCTGTTGTAGCTCTTGTACACCTATTAATAATCGTTCTTCAGACATAGTATTACTCCTGTTTACTGCATGATGCGTTTAGGAGGCAGCCGTAGGTGCTTTACCTCGCATAATGCGATCTTCACTATAAGTACGCCACGCCGATATCAATCCTGAAATAATAATTAATGCCATTCCTAATAAAGCGGTGACATCTGGAACCTCTCCCCAGAAGCTAATACCTATAATAGCGGCAAAAATAATTGTGGCGTATTGTAAAACAGCCGTTAAAAGTGTTGAGCCCAAACCAAACGCCCGAGTGACGGCTAACTGCCCAAATAAACCGCTCAAACCAACCCCTGCTAGAGCCAAGTAGGCTTGCCATGATAAAGGGGGCCAACCTAAAACGCTTAATGCGGCAACGCCTGTTAAACATACTACGCTAGAGAAAATAAGCACAGTGCGCCACTCGGATTCACCTAAACGACCCAATTGACGAATTTGCATCATGGCAGCAGCACCAAAGGCACCTGACATCAATCCTAGTACTGCGTAAAACAAATGATCTTGCTGCAAGCTAGGACGTAGAATTGCTAATACCCCTAAAAACCCTAATAACACAGCAGTAATTCGTATAAGATCACGCTGAGCCCCACCAAAAAACAACATCCACCCCCCTATAAATAAAGGAGCGGTATAGTTTAAACTAATAGCGGTAGGCAAAGGCAATATAGATAAGGCGGTAAAGCCTAGCCACATGGAAGTGACGCCAAAGCCGTTGCGAAGCAGGTGCGCTTTCCAGCTTTTAGGTCTGAGGCGACGCCCGGTGGACATCGCCCATAAGGTCAACAATATAACCGACGGAATACCTCTAAAAAGAATAATCTGCGGTAAATTGGCCTCAAAATCAGTGGCTATTTTTACCGACGCTCCCATGAGCGCAAACATGGCACAAGCCACCAACATCCATAACGACTGCATGAAAAATTACCTTATAATCAAAGCAATCCATTATATTACGCGATAGGACTTATACATGAAGCGAATCTTTTTATTTTTAGCGACTAACTTTGCTGTTATGTTGGTGCTAAGTGTTGTGCTTAACTTACTCGGGGTAAACCGTTTCTTAGTGGGCTCCGGAATTAATGTTCCTCAATTACTGATTTTCTCCATGGTAATTGGCTTTGCAGGCTCGCTCATTTCACTTTTCATAAGTAAATGGATGGCTAAAAGAAGCACAGGGGCGTATGTGATAGACCCTCAAAACCCTCGTAATCAACAAGAAGCTTGGTTAGTTAGCACTGTACACCAACTGGCCGATAATGCCGGCATTGGTCATCCGGAGGTGGCTATTTATGAAGGGGAGCCCAATGCTTTTGCAACAGGTGCTTTTAAAAACGATGCCTTAGTGGCGGTATCCACCGGCTTATTAAACACCATGACCCAAGAAGAAGTCATGGCCGTATTAGGCCATGAAGTAGCTCACGTGGCTAATGGTGATATGGTCACACTTACCTTAATTCAAGGCGTAGTAAACACCTTCGTGGTGTTTTTCTCCCGTATTGTGGGTTATGTGGTGGATCGCGTCATTCTTAAAAACGAACGGGATGGCGTAGGCATGGGCTATTATGCGGCGGTGATTGTGAGCGAAATTGTGTTCGGTATCTTAGCGTCTATGATTGTGGCCTGGTTTTCTAGGTGGCGGGAGTACCGCGCCGATGCTGGCGCCGCAAAACTCTTAGGCTCTCCCACTCCTATGATTAACGCCTTAGCGCGTTTAGGCGGCGTAGAAACCAGTGACCTACCCAAATCATTTGAGGCTTCAGGCATTGCGGGCGGGCGCGCTTTAGGTGCATTATTTGCCTCGCACCCACCCATTGAAGACCGTATTCGCGCCTTGCAACAAGGCCGTTAAGCCGCTAGTAGGTAAGGCGCCACACCTAATGCGCCTGCCCCCAATTATCTCCCACCCCAACTTCAGCAATCAGTGGCACATCTAATTCTGCCACTGATGCCATAAGTTCTGGCAGCTTAGTCACTAACACATCCACCTCATCAGCCGGAGCATCAAACACCAGCTCATCATGCACTTGCATAATCATTAAGGTTTTCATCTGTTGCGCCTCAAGCCAATCTTGAATAAGCACCATGGCTTTCTTGATAAGATCTGCGGCTGTACCTTGCATAGGGGCATTAATGGCAGCACGCTCTGCTCGCGTCGCCATAGCACCTCTGCCTTTAATTTGAGGAAAGTACAATCTACGGCCATATACCGTTTCTACATAACCTTGCTCTTTAGCTTGCGTTTTAATGTTATCCATATAATGCGCTACACCAGGATAACGCACAAAATAACGATCTATGTAAGACTTGGCAGCGGCATTCGTAATGCCTAGATTTTTAGCTAGACCGTACTGACCCATACCATAAATGAGGCCGAAATTAATCGCCTTAGCTGAATTACGCTGTTCGGCTGTGACTTCAGCCGGCTCAATGTGAAAAATTTCTGCTGCCGTCGCACGGTGCACATCGCCCCCTTCAGCAAAAACTTTTTGTAAGTTTTTATCACCCGAGACATGCGCCATGATACGCAACTCAATCTGTGAATAATCCGCTGCTACAATCTTATCTTTAGAGGCAATAAAAGCATCACGCACCTGTCTTCCCTCAGGCGTACGAATCGGGATATTTTGTAAATTGGGATCCGAGGAAGATAAACGCCCTGTAATAACCGCAGCTTGAGCATAACGGGTATGCACGCGCCCCGTTTTACTATCTACCATTTTTGGCAACTTATCGGTATACGTAGATTTCAGTTTCGCAATGCCACGATATTCCAAAAGGAGCTTAGGCAGGGGATAATCTAAGGCCAATTCTTGTAATACGTCTTCGCTGGTAGATGGTGCCCCCCCTTTGGTTTTACGAACTGGTGGGATGCCCATTTTCTCAAATAACACTTCACCCACTTGTTTAGGAGAGTTCATGTTGAAAGGCTGCCCAGCTAATTCATAGGCTTGCTGCTCCAACGCCACCAAACGTAAACCTAAGGCTTGGCTTTGCTGTTGCAATAAACCACTATCAATAGCTACCCCATTGCGTTCTACTACGCCTAGCACTACGGACGTTTGCAATTCCAATTGATAAATACGCTCTAAGCCCTCTTGAGCTGCTATTTGTGGACGCAATACCTGGTGTAAACGCAAAGTCATATCGGCGTCTTCACAAGCATAATGTGAGGCTGTGGCCACATCCACCTCTTCAAAGCCTATTTGCTTGGCGCCTTTGCCACAAATCGCTTCATAGGTGGTGCCTTCTATCCCCAACCAACGCTCCATGACTTCCGCCATATTAACGCGCTGATGGGCCTCCAACACATAAGCTTGCAACATGGTGTCTTCAGCAACCCCTTTTAAGGCAATACCTTCATTCGCTAATACATGAGTGTCGTATTTGGCATTATGCAAAATTTTTGTGGCTTTAGTACTTTCAAACCAAGTCTTTAAGCTGGCTAAAGTTTCTGCCTTATCCAGTTGTGTGGTTTGATCCGGCCCTGTATGAGCCAAAGGAATATAACAAGCTTCACCCGCTTTTACTGACAAAGAAATCCCCACTAAACTCGCCTGTAATGGGTCTAAGGAAGTGGTTTCCGTATCTAAAGCCACGCGCTCTGCTGTTTCTATTCTCTTTAACCACTGCGCTAAATCTGCTTTGGTTGTGATAGTTTGGTAGTCAATCTGCTCCACTATTGCCGGCTCAGGAACAACCACCTCAACCTTAGACGTTGCCTTCACTTCCGCCTTTTTCTCTTTGCTTGCATCTGTATCTACATCTGTTTTTTTATCTAACTCAGCTAACCACGTTCTAAAGTTATATCTGCTGTAGTAGTCTCTTAACTTTTCTTTATCTTGGGGGATTGGTGTTAAGTCTGTGATGCCGGTAATATGCTCAGGCAACTTACAATCTAACTTAATGGTGACTAATTGGCGTGTTAACTCAAATTCGGGAATAAACTCACGCAGATTATTACCGGCGACGCCTTTAATTTGATCGGCATTAGCAATGATATTTTCTAAACTACCGTATTGGTTAAGCCACCTTTCTGCTGTTTTGGGACCCACTTTGGCTACACCTGGAATATTATCCGAACTATCACCCATCAGCATCAGGTAATCAATGATTTGATCAGGACGCACACCGTATTTTTCTATAACACCCGCCTCATCTTGACGCTCATCTTTCATTGTATCTATGAGCTCAGTGTGTTCATTAACAAGTTGGGCTAGATCCTTATCACCGGTAGAAATAATGGTATGTATACCTTGCTGGCTGGCCTGTAATGCAAGCGTTCCAATGATATCATCTGCCTCTACGCCGGGTTCACACAACAAGGGCCAACCCATTGCCTGTATAATTTCATACAGAGGTTCTAGTTGTTGAGCTAAATCTTCAGGCATAGATTCACGATTTGCTTTGTATTGCGTATACAATTCATCTCTGAAGGTTTTCCCCTTGGCATCAAACACACAAGCCATATAATCGGCGTCAACATCTTGCAATAATTTACGCAACATATTGATAACACCATACATAGCACCCGTGGGTTCACCTTTCGCATTCATTAAATTACTGCGAAACATCGCATAATAGGCGCGATATAAATAACTGGATCCATCAACTAGCAACAAGGTTTTTTTCATGTCTAATAATAAAATTGTACGTTTACCGGCTTCTGAACAAATTCCAACCATCAGCAAAGAGCTACAGACTGCTGTAGATACTCTACAGGAAATTGGCTGGGGCGTAAGTGTTTTTGGTAGTGCGCGTATTAAGCCAGATAATAAATACTATCACTTAGCCGAAGAGATTGGGCAACGCTTAGCACAAGCGAACTACCCGGTAATTGCAGGGGGCGGCCCCGGTATTATGGAAGCCGCTAATAAAGGCGCTTTTGAGGCCGGTGGCCGCAGTGTGGGCTTAAATATTGAGCTACCGCGTGAAACCACGAACAACAAATACCAGACGCACAGTTTACAGTTTGAATATTTCTATTCTAGAAAAGCCACCTTTTTTATGCATAGCGCGGCTTACATTTCCATGCCAGGTGGCTTTGGTACCTTAGACGAGTTTTTTGAAGCACTTACTTTGGTACAAACGCGTAAAAACCCACCTGCCCCTATTATTTTAGTGGGCTCTGAGTTTTGGACCGGTCTTATTGATTGGATTAAAGAGCAGTTAGTTAGTCATAAATTCATTTCTCCCAATGACATAAACTTAATTACTATCACTGATGATGTAGAAGAAGTGATGCAAATAATTAACGACTGTTTTAGCCCACTGGCCGTTGAGCAATCCAAAGCACCTGCCATTCCTAAAGAAACCACTTATACTGAGGATTGATTTCTAATGAAAAAACTCCTAATTAAATCAGCGGCCATAGCGCTATTTGCTAGTGCTAGCTTGCCTTTTGCTTTAGCGCAAACGGCTGCTTTTAAAGAAATCCGTATAGCCACTGAAGCGGGTTATGCGCCTTTTGAATATATTGCCCCCAGCGGTGAGCTTCAAGGCTTCAATATTGATATTGGCAATGAAAT
Source organism: Paenalcaligenes sp. DL 309 (assembly GCF_057475285.1). Taxonomy (NCBI): domain Bacteria; kingdom Pseudomonadati; phylum Pseudomonadota; class Betaproteobacteria; order Burkholderiales; family Alcaligenaceae; genus Paenalcaligenes; species Paenalcaligenes sp. DL 309. Next base: position 13,684 of record NZ_JBYBKW010000009.1, on the reverse strand, counting down.
CTGTAATCGGCTTGAGGCCAAATGTGTGTGGGTAGATCAATCATTTGATAGTCTCATACCCGGCTTGCAGGCCCGCAAGTTTGACTTAGCTAACTCCACCATGACTGCTACGGATGCTCGCCGTAAAGTCATTGATTTCAGCACTCCTATGTATGTGGTGGCCTCACGGTTAGTGGCACCTAAAGATAAGAACCTAGAACCTACTGTAGAATCACTTAAAGGCTTACGTGTGGGCGTGCAACAGGGCACCACCATGGAAGCCTATGCACGCAAAGAGTGGGCACCTAAAGGCGTAACTATCATCACTTATCCAAGTTACACCAATGCGTTTACCGATTTAGCCTCTGGCCGCATTGATGCTTCATTCCAAGAAGCGCCTAATGCCGTAGATGGTTTTTTAAATAAGCCCGAAGGCAAAGACTTTCATCTCACAGGTGAAACAGTAAAAGACAGCGCCATTCTTAATGAGCCCATTGCCATTGGTATACGTAAAGGCAATAAAAAGCTAAAAGCTGCTGTAGATGAAGCCATTAAAGCGATGTTGGCCGATGGGACTATTGCCGCTTTTAGCGAGAAATATTTCGAGCCCAACACCATTGAGCTTCCTTCTGGCAATTAAGCCCGTATAATCATGCTTTGTTTATAAAACTCGTCACTAGAGCGTACATTCATGTTTTTAATGGGTTATGGCCCGCAACTTTTAGCGGGTACCTGGGAAACCATTAAGCTAGCCGTACTATCGCTGATTGTAGCGGTAGTACTGGGCTTAATTGCAGCTACAGCTAAACTGTCTAAAAACACCTTAGCGCGTATGCTGGCTGCCACTTATACCACTTTAATTCGTGGTATTCCTGATCTGGTCTTGCTGCTGCTGCTTTTTTTCAGTATGCAAATCTATCTTAATGAGCTGACCGATGCTTTGCATTTACCGTATATAGACATAGAGCCTTTTTCAGCGGGTGTGCTCACCTTAGGCTTTATCTATGGCGCCTACTTTACGGAAACCTTCCGTGGTGCCTTTATGGCAGTGCCTAGCGGTCAAGCTGAAGCTGCCGTGTCATATGGATTTACCCCATGGCAAGTGTTTAGCCGTATCCAATTTCCACAAATGATGCGCCACGCTCTGCCCGGACTCGGTAATAACTGGCAAGTATTATTGAAAGCCACGGCTTTGGTGTCTTTAATTGGTCTCAATGATTTAGTTAAGGTGGCACAAAATGCAGGCAACGTCACGTTTAAAGTGTTTTTATTCATTAGCATTACGGGGTTGATTTATCTGCTCTTAACCACGGTTTCTAATGGAATCTTATACTTATTAGAAAAACGCTATTCAGTGGGCGTAAGGCAGGCTGAGTTATGAATACCGTACTAGAAGAGTTTTGGCGTGCCTATTTATACACGAGTAACGGTCATCTTTCAGGACTAGCGGTTACGCTCTGGTTATTGGCTGTATCTTTAGCCTTTGGTTTTGTTATTTCTTTATTTATGGCGATTGGCCGTAATTCAGCGCGCTTTTACGTTGCAAAGCCCATTTGGTTTTTTACCTATGTGTTTAGAGGTACGCCCTTATATGTACAAATTCTCTTTATTTATACGGGTTTATACAGCTTAGAAATTATTAAAGACACACCTGCTCTAGCCGCTTTTTTTCAAAGTGGCTTTAACTGTATGGTGCTGGCCTTAGTGTTAAATAATGTAGCTTACACGACGGAGATTTTTGCCGGTGCTATTCGCCAAACACCTATTGGTGACATTGAAGCGGCACGCGCTTATGGCATGAGTAAAGCAACGATGTATAGGCGTATTATTATCCCTTCAGCACTCAGGCGTTCTTTACCCGCATACAGTAATGAGGTGATACTCATGCTGCACGCCACCTCTTTAGCGTTTACTGCCACGGTGCCAGACATCTTAAAAGTAGCACGCGATGCGAATTCAGCCACCTATGAAACCTTTGCTTCTTATGGCATTGCCGCGTTAATTTATTTAGCTATTTCTTTTGTTTTTGTGGGTAGTTGCCGCTTGCTTGAGGCGCGACTACTAACGCCTTTGCAACCTAAGAAAACTCATTAACCTCCCCTCTTCCTCTATTATGTCTACGCCAAAACTTTCTGTACAAAACATCCATAAAAGTTATGATGATCATCACGTTCTTAAAGGCGTGTCATTAGTGGCTAATAGAGGGGATGTAATTTCTATTATTGGTTCTAGTGGCTCAGGAAAAAGCACCTTTTTACGCTGCATTAACTTTCTAGAGCTGCCTAATCAAGGCAAAATCCAAGTGGATGAACTCATAGTTGAAGCTATTGCAGACGCCACAGGCAAAGCCAAAATATCAGACTTGCAAACTTTACGCGCCATGCGTACTCGTTTAGCTATGGTGTTTCAGCACTTCAATTTATGGGGGCATATGACAGTGCTCGCGAATGTGATGGAAGCCCCTGTTCATGTATTGAAAATTAACCGTAAAGAAGCCCAAGAACGTGCTGAATATTACTTAGAAAAAGTGGGGCTACCTCTAAAGTCTTATAAACAGTATCCCACGCACTTATCAGGGGGCCAGCAACAACGAGTAGCCATTGCCCGAGCCTTGGCCATGGAGCCAGAAGTCATGCTATTTGACGAGCCCACCTCAGCCTTAGACCCGGAGCTAGTAGGCGATGTGCTACGGGTGATGCAACAGCTAGCCGAAGAAGGCCGCACCATGTTAGTAGTAACCCATGAAATGGGATTTGCGCGTAACCTAAGCTCTGAGGTGGTGTTTTTGCATCAAGGTATTATTGAAGAGCAAGGCGCTCCTGCCGAAGTCTTAGATAACCCACAAAGCCTGCGGTTGCAGCAATTTTTATCTGGTAATTTAAAATAAGTAGATAAAAAAAGCCTGCAAATTTGCAGGCTTTTTTTATCACACGATACGATTAATTAATTATCACTACGTGACTGCTTACGGCGCTCGTGCTCTTTAAGATAACGCTTGCGTAGACGAATAGACTTAGGAGTGATTTCTACTAATTCATCATCGGCAATAAAATCAATGGCGTACTCTAAAGTTAAACGTACCGGCGGCACTAAATCAATGTGCTCATCCTTACCTGAAGCACGTACGTTAGTCATTTTCTTTTCTCGGATAGGATTAACAATTAAATCCGTATCACGGCTATGAATACCAATGATCATACCTTCATAAACTGGATCATTAGGCTTAACAAACATGCGGCCACGCTCTTGCAGCTTCCAGATGGAATACGCCACCGCCTCCCCATCATCTTGACTAATTAGCACTCCATTACGGCGCTCACCTACCATGCCTTCACGCATGGGACGGTACTCGTCATAAATATGGCTCATTAACCCCGTACCGCGTGTAAGCGTCATGAATTCACTTTGGAAACCAATCAAACCACGCGCAGGAATACGGTACTCTAAACGTGTGCGACCTTTACCATCCGGCTGCATATCGAGTAAATCGCCACGACGACGACCTAGCTCTTCCATAATGCCACCCTGATGGCTATCTTCTACGTCTACGGTGAGTAACTCGTAAGGCTCCATCTTCACGCCATTCTCTTCCCGTATTAATACACGTGGACGAGACACTGCTAGCTCATAACCTTCACGACGCATGTTTTCAATCAAAATGGTTAAGTGCAACTCACCACGACCACACACCTCAAAGGACGTGTCTTCGCCGGTATCATTGACTCGTAAAGCCACGTTTGATTTCAGCTCTAAGTCTAAGCGATCACGAATTTGACGACTGGTAATAAACTTGCCTTCCCGTCCAGCTAAAGGTGATGAGTTAACAATGAAATTCATGGTTAAGGTAGGCTCATCAATACGCAATAAAGGCAGCGCTTCAATGTGGTTAGGATCAGTCAATGTGCAACCAATACCAATCTCTTCAATACCATTAATCAAGACGATATCACCGGCTACGGCTTCATCTACCGTTTGGCGATCTACACCTTTAAAGGTTTGCACTTGATTAATACGGCCTTTGAACTGCTCGCCTTCTGGGCCAAATTTCACTACGACCTCTTGGCCGGCTTTGACTCTACCGCGGTTGACACGGCCTACGCCAATCTTACCTACGTAAGAGTTGTAATCCAAGGAACAAATTTGCAACTGCAAAGGCCCTTCGGCATCGTCTTCACGCTGTGGTACATGCTCTAAAATGGCTTCAAATAACGGACGCATGGTGCCTTCACGTATATCGGCGTTATCACCCGCATAACCAGAAAGACCAGAGGCATACACAATAGGAAAGTCCAACTGCTCGTCAGTGGCACCTAATTTATCGAATAGATCAAAGGTTTCGTTAATGGCATAATCAGGTCTGGCACCATTGCGGTCAATTTTGTTGACCACTACGATGGGACGTAAACCTAGTTCTAACGCCTTACGAGTCACGAAACGGGTTTGAGGCATGGGACCTTCAACCGCATCCACCAAAAGCAACACCCCATCAACCATAGACAGCACACGTTCTACCTCACCACCGAAGTCAGCGTGGCCGGGCGTGTCAATAATGTTGATGTGAGTACCTTCAAATTCAGCGGCACAGTTTTTAGCTAAAATTGTAATACCACGTTCTTTTTCAATATCCCCGGAATCCATCACACGGTCAGAGACATGCTCATTAGCGCGAAAAGTACCGGATTGTTTTAAAAGCTGATCCACTAAAGTGGTTTTACCATGGTCTACGTGGGCAATAATTGCCACATTGCGCAAGGCGCGAGTCATAATGCTTCCTTCTTGAGGTTGACTGGCTGTAATCCGGCCGGCAGATCTGACAGCGCGATGAGCGTTTGTTCCGGCTCAGACAGGTTCTGTAAAGCTTCAAGCTCTATAGATGAGTTTAAAGTAAAGGGCCCTACTTGAGTGCGCCGTAATGCCGTCAAATGGGCATAACACCCTAAGGCTCGCCCTATGTCTTGGGCTAAGGTACGTATATATGTGCCTTTACTACTCTTTACAAATATACGTAACTCAGTAGGAGTAAATTCAATTAAATCGAGTTGATGAATAGTGACATCACGTGGTGGGCGCTCTAAAACAATACCTTGACGCGCATATTCATACAACGGTTTACCATCACGCTTCAAAGCTGAATGCATAGGAGGGATTTGCTGTATATCTCCTCTAAACTTAGGCAATACTGTCTGCACTTCTGCTTCGGTAACGCCGGTAAAATTTTCAGCTCTAGCTACTACCTCACCGGTTAAATCACCGGCATCGGTTTCTACGCCTAGCTGTAGAGTGGCCTCATAGGCCTTATCTGCGTCAAGTAAGAGATTTGAAATTTTGGTGGCTTTACCAAAACAACACACCAGAAGCCCGGTAGCAAAAGGATCTAAGGTGCCTGTATGTCCTGCTTTACGGGCGTCCATAGCACGTTTTGCACGCTGTAATGCGTGATTACTAGAGAGTCCGGCGGGCTTATCTAACAGCAATACACCGTCCAACAAGCGCCCCCGTTGTCGTCGGCTTGCCATAATCAATATTCCTAAAAAGTTCTACAGATGATAGCAGCCAACTAGGACTGCTCGTCTGGATCATCGGGCTCAAGTGCAGCTTTCTCGTGATAAGGGCGGTTTGCCTCTTCGATCAGCTTATTCATCGCCATGCCACGTACTACGTGGTCATCATAAAAGAAGCGCAAAGTGGGTACGGTATGTATGTGCAATACCTTAAACAATTGCGAATACAACCAGCCTGCTTTGGCATTAAGAATTTCCGTTGCTACCTCAGGCTCTGCGCCTAAGACAGTAAAATGGACTTTAGCGTGGGCATAATCTGCAGACAGGTCTACACCGGTAAGGGTGATTAGACCTGCTGTAGATACATCTATTTCACGCTGTATGAGCTCAGCCAAATCTTTTTGGATTTGGTCAGCTAAGCGGACATTACGCCCGCTTACAGGTTTATTTTTACGTCTTGCCATAAAAATTATAAAGTACGCGCAATTTCTTTGATTTCGAAGATCTCGAGCTGATCGCCCTCTTCAATATCATTATTGCCACGTAAAGTAATACCACAATCAAAGCCTTGACGTACTTCACGTACATCATCTTTAAAGCGGCGTAAAGAGTCTAAGTACCCTGTCCAGATAACCACATTATCTCGTAACAGACGAACTTGCGAATCGCGTTTAACCACGCCTTCTGTAACCATACAACCTGCCACTTTACCGATGCGCGAAATATGGTAGACCTCACGAACCTCAACCATACCAATAATTTCTTCACGCTGCTCGGGTGTGAGCATGCCAGATAAAGCTGCTTTGACTTCATCTACGGCGTCGTAAATCACGTTGTAATAACGGATATCAATACCGTTAATTTCCGCTTGCTTACGAGCAGTGGCTTCGGCGCGCACATTAAAACCTATAACAACTGCATTCGATGCAATAGCTAGGTTAACGTCACTTTCAGAAATACCGCCTACGGCAGCATGAACGACTTGAACTTTCACCTCGTCTGTAGCTAATTGTAGTAAAGAAGACACCAATGCTTCTTGTGAACCTTGTACATCCGTCTTAATAATTAAAGACAAGACCTTAGCTTCACTACTGGCATCTTCAAACAAGGATTCTAAGCGTGCAGCTTGCTGACGTGCTAATTTAACATCGCGGAACTTACCTTGGCGGTAAAGGGCGATTTCACGTGCTTTACGCTCATCAGCCATCGCTACAAGCTCATCACCTGCTGCAGGGACTTCTGTTAGACCTTGAATTTCTACAGGTGTGGACGGGCCGGCTTTGGCTAAGTTTTTGCCTAGCTCGTTTGTCATTGCACGCACTCGACCAAAACTCGCACCCACTAAGACCGTATCACCACGGTTTAAAGTACCACTTTGTACCAGCACAGTGGCCACTGGGCCACGACCCCGGTCTAAGCGTGCTTCAATAACCGTACCACGTGCAGGTGTGTTTACGGCAGCCGACAACTCTAGCATTTCAGACTGTAGCAACACATGCTCAAGTAAATCATCAATGCCTTCACCGGTGCGTGCTGAAACGCCAACAAATGGCACGTCACCCCCATACTCTTCTGGAATGACAGACTCAGCGACTAGCTCTTGCTTTACACGATCTAGATTGGCTTCAGGCTTATCCATCTTGGTGATCGCAACCACTAGAGGAACCTCCGCAGCCTTAGCGTGGTGAATGGCTTCACGTGTTTGAGGCATCACACCATCATCAGAAGCTACAACTAAAATGACTACGTCTGTGGATTTAGTTCCACGTGCACGCATGGCTGTAAACGCTTCGTGACCAGGTGTGTCTAAGAAAGTGATATTACCACGCTCTGATTTGACGTTATAAGCACCAATGTGTTGGGTAATGCCACCGGCTTCACCATCGGCGATTTTAGCGCGACGAATGTAGTCAAGTAATGAGGTTTTACCGTGATCAACATGACCCATTACCGTTACTACAGGACAGCGTGGTGCCTCTTCGATTTCACCCACAAACACATCCTCTAGGAATGATTCGGGATCGTCTAGCTTAGCAGCTACTGCAATATGTCCCATCTCTTCCACGAGAATCATGGCGGTGTCTTGATCTAACACTTGGTTAATCGTCACCATTTGACCTAGTTGCATTAAATGTTTAATCACTTCAGTGGCCTTAATCGCCATTTTATGAGCTAAGTCTGCAACGGTTATGGTTTCAGGCACGGGGATTTCACGTGCAATAAACTCGGGCTGCTGAGGCGGCTGCTGTTGCTGTTGACGCTGATCCTCATCTCTACCACGACGACCGCGACGGCCACCTCGTGCAGGAGCGCGCCATGCGTCTTTAGTGCTGCCTGCGGAGGCTACATCCGCTTTAGACGTCTTACGACGACCTTCTCGGCTACTGTCAGTAGTCTTGACAGCTGCTTTTTTAGAATCTGCCGATTTGGTCGCTTTCTTAGAAGCGGCTTTAGTGGCTTTCTTAGCGGCCTTTTCTGGCTCTGCTGCGCGTAACACTTTACGCGGACGGCTAAGCATTTCACTAATAGCTGCAGCTTCAGCAGCAGCAGCTTTGCGCGCACGCGCACGCTCTAATTCGGCTTCTGGATTATCCGCAGCCTCAGAGGTGGGATGGCGATCCGAAGTTTTAGTGGCCACTGCAGGCGTTTTTGCTGCAGGGCGGGGTTTAGTTGATGCGGCGGCACGACCTTTAGCAGGCGGCTCAGTGCGCGCAGGGCTTGTTTTTTTGGCGGTTTTTTTCTCGTCTACCACGTTATCCTGTTTTTTCATCTGTTCTGCCACGGCAGGCTTTACCTCATCAGCCTTTTCTACAGAATCAGGCTGTTTGTTAACGGTAGTCTGCTTAGCTGGAGCCGATTTCTCAGGCTGGTTTTTAGCCTTCTCGGTATGAGTAGCAGACTGCTTTGTTTGATCGGCACCTACAGACTCAGTCTTTTGAGCTGCCGGTGTTGGTGTTGGTTTAGGAGCAGGAACTGGTTCAGCCTTTGGTTTTTCTACTACAGGCTCGGTTGGTTTCTCTGCTGCTTTAGCTGTTTTAATTGCTTTAGTAGCAACGGCCGGTTTGTCTGAGTCTTTAGGTGCAGACTTAACCGCTTTTTTCACTGCGGCTTGTTCTGCCTGTGCTTTTTCAGCCTCTGCCAATAACTCAGCCGTATCACGCTTCACATAAGTGCGACGCCTAACCGTTTCAACCGGAATTGTGCGGGAGCGCCCTGAACTATCCGCCTGACGAATTTCAGACGTTTTTCTGCGCGTTAAGGTGATTTTATCCCCTCGAACAGCTTCCATCAATTTATTTTTATCTGCGTCCGTAATCGTGTCTTTAATAGACTTGACCTGAACCCCTGCACTCTGCAACTGTTCAAGAACGGACTCAGGGGAGCTTTGTAATTCTTGGGCGTACTTTTCAACTGTGTTACTAGGCATTCGACTCTCTCTTTAACGACTTATTCTAATAAATATGACCCCGGTCGCCGCACATACGCGCAGCGACGGCGCAATAGCGGCTTATTCATCGAACCAATGGGCTCGGGCACGCATAATCATTGCGCTCGCCTCTTCGCTATTTAACCCAACCATTTCTGCCAACTCATCCGTGGCCAATTCAGCCAAATCGTCTAAGGTGACAATGTCTTGTGCCGCCAAGGCAGCTAAGATATCGGGGGTCATGCCTTCTATTTCTTGTAGATCTTGTGCTACAGATTGTACGAGCTTGTCTTTAGCTATGGCTTCCGATAGCAACGCATTACGAGCTCGGGTACGTAGCTCATTTACTAAGTCTTCGTCAAAGGCCTCAATGTCTAACAACTCTTGCAACGGCACATAGGCAACTTCTTCTAGACCGGTAAACCCTTCGTCTATCAATAAATCAGCCACATCTTCACCTACATCTAAACGCTGTACAAACAGATCAGATAAGGCTTGACGCTCTTCGGCTTGACGATCTTGGTTTTGCTCTGGAGTCATGATGTTAATCTGCCAACCCGTGAGCTCGGAGGCTAGACGCACATTTTGACCTCTAGAACCAATGGCTTTAGGTAGATTTTCTTCATCTACTACTACATCCATCGCGTGTTTGTCTTCATCAACTAATATAGACTGCACATGCGCTGGTGCTAGCGCACCAATCACAAATTCAGCCGCATCCTCAGACCACAACACGATATCAACTTGCTCACCACCTAACTCATTACGTACAGCGGTAACCCGTGAGCCCCGCATCCCTACACAAGTACCTATAGGGTCGATGCGTTGATCATAGGCAATAACGGCTATTTTTGCTCTGGCACCCGCATCACGAGCAGCAGCCTTAATCTCTAATAGGCCTTGCTCTATTTCAGGCACCTCATTTTCAAACAATTCTTTAATGAATTCCGGAGCAGTGCGCGATAAAAACACCTGTTGGCCACGAGCGGATCTATCAACTTTTTGTACCCATGCTCGTACACGATCACCCATACGGATATTTTCTTTGGGGATCATTTCACTACGCGGTAAACGGGCTTCAATTTTACCCATTTCAATGATGGCGTCCCCTCTATCTATACGTTTTACCGTACCCGATACGATGGTCTCACCACGATCTAAGAAATCATTTAACACCTGCTCGCGCTCAGCGTCACGGATGCGTTGTAAGATAGCTTGTTTAGCGGTTTGAGCCCCAATACGACCAAACTCGATGGATTCTAATGGCTCTTCCATGTAATCACCCACTTCAATATCGGGAGCATACTCTAGCGCATCGGAATACATTTCTTGTTTATCAGGCTCTTGTAAGCCTTCTTCATCGGCTACCACTACCCAACGACGAAAACTTTCGTATTCGCCTGTAGTGCGGTCTATTTCAACCCGAATATCCACATCTTCCTCAAAGCGCCTTTTCATAGCGGACGCTAAGGCCCCTTCTAGGGCTCCGAATACGACATCTGGCTCTACGCCTTTTTCACGCGCCAGTGCATCGACTAGCAAAAGAATTTCGCGACTCATCGCTTTCTACCCTTGAAATCAAGAATGGGATCTAATTTGGCACGGTCCACATCTTCAAATGTGAATGTTAAGTCCTGTACCTGTCCCGATGGCTGTTCTAGCTCTAACACGAACTCAGTATCTACGGTAGCCTCTTCGGGCTGCATATTTTCTGGCGCATATAAAAGCCCTCTAAATACCTTTTGGTTTTCTATTGGCTCATATAAGCGCAATTCAATGCGCGAGCCACTGAAACGTACAAAATCGGCTAATCGCTTCAAAGGGCGATCCACACCGGGAGAGGCAACTTCGAGGCGATTATAGTCAATGTCTTCGACTTCGAAGACACGAGATAGCTGTTTAGAGACTTGCTCACAGTGATCAATAGTAACACCACCGGGATAGTCAATAACAACCCGCAACAACCCTTTAGGCGCACGTTCCACATCGACAAGTTCGATATCTGTGCCTAAAAGAGTTTCTTGAGTTAATGCGAAAATATCTGTCATAAAATCCAAAAAAAATGGGCTGTATGCCAGCCCACTGCTACTGTATCAATGGTGCTATATATAACAACACTGACCAGTTCATTGCTAAACGATGCCCTCAGAGCTAACGGCATACCACACTTACTTATAAAGTATAAACTTATAATAATACGTTTATATACCGTACTAAGCACTACATTCTAACAGTAAACCAGCCATGTCGTCTACATTAACAACTAACGGCCACCACGTCGCCCTACTCTGGCCAACTTAGACTCATGCGCACCGGCACCCGGCTGTCTATCTTCAGAGCGATGATTATTGTTAGCGCGTGTGGTTTTTTTTGCAGCATGTTTTCGTGCACCGCCGCCTTGTCTACGCAAAGCATTGGGCCCTACATTTTTACGAGCCCCACTTCTACCACGTTTAGGTCTACTTTCATCACGCCCGGCATTGGGATGGCCATTCGCTAAACCTCCACTCACTAAGAGCCCTGTACCTGTAGAATCACCAACCAACATAGGCTGATGAGCAGCAGGTGCACCCCTATGCATAGGACGACGCGCGGGACGATCAGAAGCTCTGTAACCCGGAGGCAAAGCACTGTCATGGGTCAATGGCTGCTGCGAACGACGGCGCCCATCACGCTGCTGACCTCTAGCCTCAGAGCCATCAGCACGTAACAAACCTAAACGCACCATTAACGCTGTGGCCATTTCCGAAGAAAGCTCTTCCCAGCGCCCACGACGCAAGTTACTAGGAAGTACGACCTCACCAAAACGAGTACGAATCAAACGGCTCACCGTTAACCCCATGGCTTCAATCATACGACGCACCTCACGGTTACGCCCTTCATTGATAGTCACTCTATACCAACGGTTACTCCCCTCGCCACCTACAAACTCAATGGAACCGAACTGCGCCATGCCATCTTCCAGCTTAATGCCATCTGTTAGCTGCTTCATTTGCTCAGCGCTGAGTTCTCCTAGTATACGAACAGCATACTCACGCTCTGCGCCATACCGAGGATGCATAAAGCGGTTTGCTAAATCACCTGAATTGGTAAATATAAGTAGGCCTTCCGTGTTTAAATCTAGACGCCCTACTGAAAGCCACTTACCCATTCTGATCTTAGGCAATCGTGAAAACACAGTCTCGCGCCCTTCTGGGTCATTGTGGCTAACGATTTCACCCGCTGGTTTGTGATAAATAATAATACGAGGAGGTCTATCGGCATCAGGACGCTGAATAACACGACCATTAACGCGAACCACATCCTCAGCGCCCACACGTTGCCCTATATGTGCAGGCTCACTATTAACAGAAACGCGACCTGATATGATCAACTCCTCCATATCACGTCTAGACCCTATTCCGGCATCAGCCAATACTTTATGGAGCTTAGGCTTAACCGCATCAGAGCTCAAAAATCGACCTAAACGCTGCGAGGTTTGCTCTGTATTAGCTAAAAAGGAAAGCCCTAACTCTGTATCGTCTTTTTGACGATCTGCACGAGGTCTAGAGCGTGCATTTTTATGCGGCCTACGCTCTGGCTGGACTGCTGCTTGTTGTTTTTCGTTTTCTGCAACAGGCATGAAGGGGGCTGGCCCACGCGATCTGCGCGCTTTATTATTTTGTACGGCATCCCCGCGGCGACGTCTAAATGGAGTGCGTAATTTACGCCCTTTGGTTTTAGCTGCCGTGGGTGCAGCCGCCGACTGCGCATCAGAAGCTGGCTGTTTTTTGTCAGTCATTGGACTAAGAAACTCCTATTTTTTACATTTTTCTGCTATATCCACACCTATATGTGAGGTGGGTGCATTTTAAGTAGTAGGCTTTTGTGAGACAGAGGATGCTAATTGAGAGTCCTCTAAATATTGCTCTTGCAGCGTATCTAATTCAGGTAAATCTTGTATAGAGCGCAAGGCAAGATCATCTAAAAACATTTTTGTTGTACCTAATAAGGCCGGACGCCCAGGGGCATCTCTATAACCTAGGGTTTCAATCCAGCCACGATCTTCTAAGGTACGTATAATTTGAGTAGATACGCTGACTCCGCGTATGTCTTCGATATCGCCACGAGTAACAGGCTGACGCCAAGCTATGATGGCTAGTGTCTCTAATGTGGCTCTAGAATAGCGTGTTGGCTTTTCGCTTTGCAAGCGTAACAAATAAGGCTGCAAGTGAGGGCGACTCTGGAAGCGCCAGCCATCGGCAAGCTCCACTAGCTCTAAACCCCGATCGTGCCAACTTTGCGCCAAAACGGCTAAATGATGCTTTATTATATCTGTAGTTAACTCAGTTGGGGCAAAAGCTTTGCGTAATTGTTGTATAGACAACGGCCGATCTGCACACAACAGTAAAGCCTCTAAAGTATGTTGTAACTCATTTTCATTCATTTTGGCCAGCACCCCAAGCATTTTCAGTGATTTTTAAGCATCTTTTGATATATGCCTTGCATTTTCTTTTCATATAGCCTATTATAACCTTTCTGACGCGGGATGGAGCAGCATGGTAGCTCGTCGGGCTCATAACCCGAAGGTCGTTGGTTCAAATCCAGCTCCCGCAACCAAATTTAAAAGCCTCGAATAGTAATTGAACTGACCCCCAATAGTTGAACGGTTTAATTTACTGGGTAGTTAAGGACTGAATTCGGTATTGCACCGGACTCAGTCCTTTTAGTTTTAGTTTAATCCGTTCGTGATTGTAATAGTAAATATACTCATCAATTGCTTTTTTAAGCTGCTCTA
>NZ_JBYBKW010000008.1:0-79066 GCF_057475285.1 Paenalcaligenes sp. DL 309 | reverse complement strand
TAGGGTATATGCGGTATTAGCCACTCTTTCGAGTAGTTATCCCCCGCTGCTGGGCACATTCCGATGCATTACTCACCCGTCCGCCACTCGCCGACCATCGCCGCACCCCGAGGGGATTGGTGATGTCGCTGCCGTTCGACTTGCATGTGTAAAGCATCCCGCTAGCGTTCAATCTGAGCCAGGATCAAACTCTTCAGTTTAATCTCTGTTTTTTTGTTTAATCCGTGTAAACACGAATCAAACGGAGTGTACTCAAAGAAATATCCAGTTATTTGCACAAGGCAAAAACCTATATTTCTTTATGCGAGCACTTGATTTTAACTTGTTGGCGTACCCCCGTGAAGGGATATCGACCCACGCATTCCAAGCGCCCACACTTATTTGGCTGTTAAATTGTTAAAGAGCTGGTCGCTAAATCTAAACATACTGCTTGTTTAGCGAAGATTATAAGTATGAAGTGTTTCTTACTGACTGTCAAGCGTTTGTTAAAAACAATTAATATTGAAACAAAACGTAAACTGCTGTATAACCAACATTGCTTATAACTTTAAATCCAAGTATTGAAGTATAGACTGAACATTTAAACTTTGCAATCTTTATTTAAAACCTGAACTTTCGTAAAACTTATCGCTGCCTGATACTGCCTAACCGCGAAAGATCAAAACTATAACTGATATTGCTTTAACCTGTCAAGCTTTACTTTTTACTTCTAAAAACTTTTTGGCTGCTGACTGCTGGGCTCCCTTCCTAGGGTAAACCCTTATGCTGTGCGCCAAAGAAAAGTAACTATAGCACCCTTATTAATTCTTTAGCAAGCTTTATTTAAAAATAGTTAAAAAGCGCTGCTAGAATGCTTAGATCTTAGCTTAGTCAGACGTGAGAACAACTAGTCAATAACCCCGCCCTAAAGGCGAGGCTTGCCAGAGTCACTCTGTGCTTGCCTAGATTGACCAGACTCAGCGCTGTTATAGCGCTACGTTGGTGTTACGTTCAAGACACACCTTGGAATGCTTCCTCAGTTCCAAGCGCTGTAAGCAGTAGCCGCAGACACGCCTCGGGTAGGCACGAAACGGGCTACCGCAGGGTGCGTTAGGCATCTAGCGGGACATCAACCTTGTCGAGGGGAGCGAGGCGTAAGCCTCCGTCACTAGGCCCGTAAGGGCAACCAGTAGGAGAAAATAGCCATGGCTGTTTTTGTAGTAGATAGACGCCAAGCGCCGTTGATGCCGTGTTCCGAGAAGCGAGCACGACTTCTATTGGCGCGAGGGCGAGCCAGGGTGCATCGATTGATCCCCTTTACGATTCGCTTGATTGATAGAGAGGTGGCGCAAAGCGAACTACAACCGTTAGAGCTTAAGATTGACCCTGGCAGTAAAACGTCAGGGCTGGCGTTGGTTCGCAATAGCAACACCATTGACGCGGAAACGGGCGAGATAACAGCTACGGCGCACGTACTAAACCTGTTCGAGTTGATACATCGTGGGTTTCAAATGCGTGGCGGCTCGAATCGCGTCAGCAATTTAACGCTCGCGTGTGCACCGTGTAACCTAAAAAAGGCCGCGCAAGACATCACGCTGTTCTTGGCAAAAGACCCCAAACGCTTAACTAAAATTCAAGCCCAAGCAAAACGCCCTTTACGAGATGCCGCTGCCGTTAACGCCACGCGATGGCAGCTCTTTAACGCACTCAAAGCAACCGGGTTGTCTGTACGCACTGGGTCTGGCGGCTTAACGAAGTGCAATCGCTCAAAGCTAGGTATTCCAAAGACGCATGCCTTAGATGCCGTATGTGTGGGCCAAGTGGATAACGTAGAGCAATGGCAAAAGCCAACGTTAGCGATTAAGGCCACTGGGCGCGGTAGTTATCAACGCACACGCCTAACCCGCTTTGGCTTCCCGCGAGGCTATTTAACACGGCAAAAACGAATTCATGGCTTTCAGACAGGTGATAGGGTGAAAGCGATCGTCACGAAAGGCAAGAAGGTAGGGACGTACATGGGTCGCGTTGCCGTTAGGGCATCAGGTAGCTTTAATATTCAAACCGCAGAGGGACTAGTTCAAGGCATCAGCCATCGATACTGCACCCTTATTCAACGTAGCGATGGCTACGGATATTCACTTAGATCGGATAGCAATTAACTACGGAGAAGCGAGAACCAGGTTGGCTTACGCCAACGCGCTATCCCTCCCCGACTTTCAGTCCGGGGTATCTCACGCAACATCTTGATGAAACACTACGCCATCACCCTAGTGCAACGCGCTAAACGCATGTTTTTAACGATCACTAAAATAATGCTACCTATTTTGTTCATCATGCATTTTGCAGACCAAGTCGGCTTAGTGCAATGGGTAGCTACAATTATTGCACCCGTAATGGCCTTATTATATCTACCTCCTGAGGCGGGAATTGTATGGGTAACTTCTATATTTACTAATATATATGGAGGTATAGCGACTTTAGGTGCTCTCTCATCAGACAACTTACAATTAACCACCGCGCAACTAAGCGCCTTAGGTGCCATGATGCTATTTGCACACAACTTACCAGTAGAGCAAGCCATTGCCAAACGCGCTGGAGCCAGTGCAATAATTACAGGAGCATTACGTATTAGCGTAGCGATGGTTTATGGTGGTTTAGTGGCATGGATATTGAGCCGCTTTGATATGCTGGGCTCCCCGGTGGATTTAAGCTGGTTAAGTGGAAAAATAGAAAATCCTAACAGCGGCTTCTGGGCATCGTGGTGGCCTTGGCTTACAGGTACACTTCGTACGTTAATAATGACCGCTATTATTATATTAAGCTTGGTTATTATCTTAGATCTTTTAGAGCGCATTGGATTAACTAAGATCATCACTAAACTTATGACCCCAATGCTGCGACTCTCTGGTTTAGATGAACGTGCTGCGCCAATTACTACTGTAGGTGTGCTGCTTGGTTTGAGTTATGGTGGCGCCTTAATTATAGAAGAAGCCAAACAAAAGAACTTTGACGCTAAAACCCGTCTACTTGCTCTCTCTTGGCTCTCCCTCTCGCATTCATTAATTGAAGACACCTTACTAATTATGGCGCTAGGCGCTAATTTATGGGTAATTCTCGTAGGCAGAGTATTAATCACCCTATTAGTAATGGCTATTATGGCGCAAGTCTTGAAACCTCCTCATATTCAATCTCATCATTAGTTTTAATGATCGCGTCATAAGCTTTAGAAAATTCACGCAGTTTTGGCTGGATTACCGCCAAACTATATGCCCCTAACGGGTCTTTTAAATAATAATCCACGTGTTCTTCTTCAGCCGGCCAAAAAACTTCAGCTGTGATGAGCTTGGTGACCACCGGTTTTTTTAGCTTGTTTTCTAAACGTTCTATGTATGTCTTAGCTTCCTGATACTGTTTAGAAGTGGTGTAAAAAATAGCAGACGCGTATTGTGGCCCTACATCATTGCCCTGCCTATCTAAGGTAGTGGGATCATGTAGTGAGAAAAAAACCTGCAGTAAAGTATTAAAACTAATAACTTCTGAGTTATAGCGTACTTTTACCACCTCAATGTGACCGGTATTTTGATTAGACACCTGCTCATATGTGGGATAATGAGTTACGCCACCACTATAACCAGCGCGCACATAGTTAACACCTCGTAAGGCTGACAGCGCAGGCTCTATGCACCAAAAACAACCACCACCAAATAAAACTGCTTCGGACATAAAAACTCCTCTTATTTTTTTGTGTACTATCTATTATCTACGATCTGTTGATTTAATAACCTTAGTACTTATACGGTAGGACTTCTTTATGCTAGAACACCCGCAGTTTGATCCCATTGCCTTACAGTTTGGTCCACTGGCCATACACTGGTATGGCTTAATGTATTTAATCGGTTTTGCTTTAGTTTGGTTTTTGGGTAACTACCGCATCAAAAAAGGTCAATCGCCCTTAGATAGAAAAAGTTTAGAGGATCTGATTTTTTACTGCGTTTTAGGAGTAGTGATAGGCGGCCGTCTTGGTTATGCGTTTTTCTACCAACCTAGCCACTACCTGCAGCCCAAACATTGGATAGAAATTCTTTATGTCTGGGAAGGCGGAATGGCTTTTCATGGTGGCTTAGTAGGTGTTTTAGCAGTATTAGGCTGGTTTAGTTACCGTAGGAAGATTCACTTTTTTGCTTTAGGGGATTTTTTAGCGCCATTAATCCCTTTAGGGTTAGCTGCAGGTCGTTTAGGAAACTTCATTAACGGAGAGTTATGGGGTCGTGCCACTGATATGCCTTGGGGCATGATCTTCCCGCAAGCAATGGATGGTATAGCTCGTCACCCTTCACAGCTATACCAGATGGGTTTAGAGGGAATTAGCTTATTTATTATTTTATGGTTGTTTTCAGCGAAGCCTCGCCCCCAAGGACAAGTTAGTGGTTTATTTTTAATGGGCTATGGCTTCTTTCGTTTTATCGTGGAATTTACTCGTGAGCCCGATGCTTTTTTAGGATTACTATGGGCCCATCTTTCTATGGGGCAACTACTTTCTATACCTATGATTCTATTAGGTGCTGTTATTTTTTATCGAGCAAATAAATGGCACCGTTTAAGCTCAGAGTAATATCTTCAGTACCACTCTCTATAGGAATAGCATCTGCAGCAACTGAACGCATAAAAGCACTCTCATTATACGTTTTGGGACTGCGATATATGGCCCCACTACCGCCTAATTGTATATTTTTAATCTCAAAGTGACCATAATTCAAAGCAGTAGCCATGGTTTGAGCTCGCTGATTAAACGCTTCTACCACATCAGCCATTAATTGCTGCTCAGCTTGGTACCGTGCCTTTTTAGAAACCGTAAAAGTAACATTCGATACGGGCATTTTATCCTGATACTGAGCAGCTAACTCTGAGGCTGCCACCATATCAGTAGACTCTAATAATAATTGTGACTGCCCTTGCCAAGCTGTGACAACACCCTCTTTGTTATGTTGAGGGCGCACAAAATAATTACCACTGCTTACTTTAACTTTTTCTTGTTTTTTTATCTCTTGAAGTACGGCAGCTACTGTTTCAGATAGCTCTTTAGTTACTACATTCTGCTCACTGCTTTGATAGGAAGCTTGAAGCGTAATAATAACCGTATCTTGATCTACTTCAGTATATGCTTGGGCATCTAAATTGAGCACAGGAAGTTCGGGGTCTTTTTTGTCTTGAGCCATCACCAAGCTCGGACTTAATGCCAAGAACAGTGCAGCAGATAGTAAGTGTTTATTTATTTTCATAATAATTGCCCCGCCAGTGGCGTCTAGGCCGGCATCCTGGGAACCGAGAGTTCACAAGAGTGGTTACCTTCAAACAAGTTTTGGGTTCACTAAACAAAGTAGCGAACACGCCTGCTTGTTAATCCGGCGACCTATGCCATTAGCATTGGTTCAAGGAATGTATGGCCACTTCTCGCACACGGCAGGGACTTAACAGTTTGCACTTAACGTTTGGAGTGCTCTATAGGACCAAGCACGGTATCCATCCGTTTATGCATGTCTTCTATTTTACGCTTAAAATCCCCTAATGCAACATTGCTCATTGGACCATCAGGGGCCTTCATGGATAAAAGCTCGACAGCAATCTGAATTGAAGCCATAACAGCGATACGCTCATTACCGCTAGTACGTCCAGCATCTTTAATGCGTTCCATGTGCTTATCAACTAGATCTATAGCATCAAGCAATTTAGCTTTTTCAGAAGGCGGGCAAGCCAAGGTATATTCACGCCCTAATAAAGTAATTTCTAAACGTTCCATCTATTACTCCTGAGCGTAGGTTTTATGGGCCTCTTGACTTTGGCCACCAGGCAGTCGTTGCAGTAAGCCGTCAATCTGCTCACGAGCCTGAGAAGCTGCCTGCTCTAACACTGACGCTTTTGACTCACTGCGGTCTAAACTCTTTTTCAAACGATTTAGCTCGTCTTGTTGCTGGATAAGTTCTGCATAAAGGGCTTCTTGAGACTCTTCAGCAACGCGTTTAGCATTCTCCATGTCTTGCTGGTGACGCGTGACGACCTCAGCCATAGAGACATATTCGTTTTGCTGCGTGCTCAATTGATCACGCAAAGTTGTGCGCTCTTGCTCGAGCAACTTAACTCTAGACAAAAGCTCTGAACGCTCTGTTTTAAGACGTTCTGAGTAAGACACCAAACGACTAATGCGGTTGGCTAGTTGGTCAAGATCCTGCAACATAGGCATATCGTAAGTGCTGAAAATAAAAATAAAACAAAAGAAACAAAAAACCAAACAAGAAATTTTATCTATCATAACCCTATGTGTGTACATAGGGCTATGATTTACTAAACTAGTTAGTTATTAGATGTTAGGTTTATGCCTTTATGATGTTGATGAGGTGAAACATAGCTGCGCTGTCTTAGATAGCGCGTCTCTTGACGTTGTTTAGACAGGTGGGCAGACAGCTCGTTAAGCGCTTGAAAATACACTTCACGTTTAAAATCTATCACCGAGTCTAGAGGCAGCCAATAATCACTCCAGCGCCAAGCATCAAACTCAGGTGAGGCTGATGCTCTTAGGCTAACATCCGTATCTCGGCCTATCATACGCAACAAAAACCAAATTTGTTTTTGTCCTTTATAATGACCGCGTGCATCTCGTCTTACAAAATGACTGGGTACATTGTAACGTAACCAATCGCGTGTCCGTCCTAGAATGTGTACATGTTCGGGGAGCAATCCGACCTCTTCGTGAAGCTCTCTGTACATGGCCTGTACAGGGCTTTCACCTTGCCGAATACCGCCTTGGGGAAATTGCCATGCATGCTCCCTAATGCGTTTAGCCCAAAACACCTTATTCTTGCGATTAACAAGAACTATGCCTACATTTGGACGGTAGCCTTCTCGATCTAACATAGGCCACCTCCTTCAAAATTTAAAAACTTAAATATAATTACTTAGATTATACGTACCAGTTGAGTTCCCTACCATGCATGCAAGCCATTATCATATAAACACCCTTAAAGAAGCCCCTGCTGAAGCTGAAATTGCGAGCCATCAGCTTATGACCCGTGCCGGCATGATTCGTCGTGTAGCCGGCGGAATTTACACCTATATGCCTTTGGGCTTAAAAATTTTACGTAAAATAGAAAATATTGTTCGTGAGGAAATGAATAATTCCGGCGCCTTAGAATTACTCATGCCCGTGGTACAGCCTGCTGAGCTCTGGCAAGAAACAGGGCGTTGGGAAGAGTATGGCGCTGAACTATTACGCATCAAAGATAGGCATATGCGTGATTTTGTTCTACAACCCACTTCCGAAGAAGTCGTCACTGACATTGTGCGTAATGAAATTCATAGCTGGCGCCAGCTACCTGTTAATTTCTATCATATACAAACTAAGTTTCGTGATGAGCGTAGACCACGCTTTGGTTTGATGCGTGGCCGCGAGTTCACGATGAAGGATGCTTATTCTTTCGATCGTGACACTGATTCCGCACAAAAAAGCTACGACATTATGTATAACGCCTACACCCGTATCTTTGAACGCTTGGGTTTAACTTTTCGTGCTGTGGCGGCAGACACGGGTGCTATAGGCGGTGATCGCAGCCACGAGTTCCAAGTTATTGCTGATACAGGCGAAGACGAAATTGTCTACAACCCAGAGTCTACCTATGCAGCAAATATTGAATTAGCGACTGCTCCTTGCTTAATCTCTGAGCGTGCCCAAGCCCAAAGCGAGTTAATAAAAATAGCTACACCCAATGCGACGAAATGCGAACTAGTTGCCCAACAGTTAAAACGTCCACTAAGCGAGACAGTCAAAGCCGTGGTCTTGGCAACTGAGCCTAAAAAAGCAACAGATAGCCCGCGTATTTGGTTATTACTAGTACGCGGAGATCATGAACTTAATGATGTAAAAGTCAGCAAGCTTCCTGGCTTTGAAAACGAATACCGCCCTGCTACTGAGGAAGAAATCCTCACGCATTTCGGCTGCGTTCCTGGTTACTTAGGCCCGGTAGGCCTTGATGAAAATGTAACAGTTGTTGCTGACAGCACCGTTGTCAATATGAGTGATTTTATTTGTGGTGCTAATGAAGAAGGTTTCCATTACTCAGGGGTAAATTGGGGCCGCGATGTAACTGAGCCACAGGTTGCAGACCTACGTAATGTGGTGGCAGGGGATCCTGACCCATCCGGCAAGGGCCATTTAGCTATACAACGCGGTATTGAGGTGGGACATGTATTTTTCTTAGGTGACACTTACTCCAAAAAACTCAACGCTACTTATCTAGACACCGATGGCAAGCCTGCCTTAATCCAAATGGGTTGTTATGGTATTGGAGTGAGCCGCATTGCCGCTGCAGCCATAGAACAAAACCACGATGATAAAGGAATTATCTGGCCCCGTGCATTAGCGCCCTTCGAGGTGGTAATCTGTGCCTTAAACTGGAAAAAAAGTGATGCAGTACAACAAGCAGCCTCCGCTTTATATGAGCAGCTTAAAGCACAAGGAGTGGATGTTATTTTAGATGATCGCGATATACGCCCTGGAGTTATGTTTGCTGACTGGGAGCTGATTGGCGTCCCTCTGCGTATTACTGTAGGTGATCGTGGTCTTAAAGAAGATACTATAGAGGTTCAATGTAGGCGTAGCGGTAACAATGAAAAAATTGCTACTACACAGGCCGCAAACTATATAAGCCAAACCCTTGAAAAGCTATAATTTTACAAACATATGCTAACTGAAATAAGTCAAAATGCTAACAGACACCAAATTCGCGTATATTATGAAGATACAGATGCAGGTGGCATCGTATTTTATGCCAACTACCTTAAGTACTTCGAAAGAGCGCGTACTGAATGGTTACGCCGTTTAGGTATTAATCAGTCAGATATGTCACAAACAGAACAACAACTGTTTGTAGTGAAAAAAGCTGAGATTGAATACATTAAATCTGCCAAACTAGATGATTTACTCGATATTCATAGCAGAATCACTCATATAGGTGGCGCCTCTGTGCATTTTTACCAAGAGGCTTGGCATAATGATAATAAATTATGCCAAAGTACCGTTGTGGTAGTGAGTGTAAACGCACATACCATGCGGGCCAGTAAATTAACCCCAAATCTCCGATCAATTTTGGAAAACGCTCAGGATTGACCATGCAAGCAAGCAGCGACCTATCGCTAATACGCCTTCTCTTAGAGGCCAGTATCCCTGTACAGCTCGTTATGCTGTTGTTAGTGGGAATTTCCATCGTGTCGTGGAGCTATATTTTTAGTAAACGCGCCGCCTTAAAACGCACCCTTACGCAAACTCGTCGCTTCGAGGATGATTTCTGGACAGGGGGCGACCTGACTTTATTACAACAAACCATCGCCACACATCGTGACGAGCATGGTGCCTTGGCTAGAATTTTTGAATCTGGCATGGCGGAATTTATCAAAGCGCGTAGAAGCAATCAAAAAGGAGATGCCCTTTTAGATGGGCCACGACGCGCCATGCGCGCTACCTTTCAACGCGAGCTAGACCAGCTCGAGTCCAGACTAAACTTCTTAGCTTCGGCTGGCTCCGTTAGCCCTTATATAGGGTTGCTGGGTACCGTTTGGGGCATTATGCACGCTTTTATTGGTTTATCTGGGGCACAATCTGCAACCTTAGCTTCGGTAGCTCCCGGTATTGCTGAAGCCTTAATTGCTACAGCAATCGGTTTGTTTGCAGCCATACCTGCGGTAGTTGCCTATAATCGTTTTACTCATGACGTCGACCTTATTGCAACGCGATTTGAAAGCTTTGTTGATGAGTTTCTCAATATTTTGCAACGTCAGGTGTAGGCTATGTCTTCGCTACGCGGTAATTCTAGACGCAATAATCGTAAATTAAAAAACGAGATCAATGTGGTGCCTTATATTGATGTCATGTTGGTGCTGTTGGTTATCTTTATGGTGACAGCCCCCATGATTACTCCTGGCCTTATTGACTTGCCTTCCGTGGGCCAAGCTTCAGAGGTGCCAGCAGTACCCATTGAGGTACAAATGGATAAAGAAGGTCAGATGTCTATTCGCTTACGCGATGGTGACGCTCAGTTTCACACTATTGATCCTGCGACTTTAATCGATGAAGTAAAAACACTGGCTACAGATGAAAACCCAGTGGTTATTGCCGCAGATGGTGAGGTGCCCTACGCTTCTGTGATGGAAGTGATGGATCAATTACGTAGCCAAGGGTTTAGCCGCTTAGGCTTTTTAGTCAATCAAAACGCGGATAACTAGTTGTTAAAACAAGCATGAGCATATTTAACCGTCACAATAATAATGCTGTGATGACGCCCGAGCAATATGAGCAGCGTCGGGGCTTAATCTATGCTATTGCTTTGCACGTTTCACTACTGTTGATATTGCTTTTAGGGCTTATTTCTATTCCTAAGTCACCCAATCCGGTACAAATCGAACTTTGGGCCGAGGGTGAAATGGCAACAGCAGAAAACATGGATGAACCCATTCCCGCCACTGAACCAGAACCTGAGCCTGAAACTGAGCCAGAAGCTGTAGTAGAGCCCACACCAGAGCCGGAACCTGAACCAGCGCCGGAACCAGAGCCTGCCCCTGCTCCTAAGCCAGAGCCCGTACCAGAACCTGAAGCAGTCGAAGACCCAGACATCGCTCTGGAAAAGGCACGTAAAGAAAAAGCCGAGGCCGAGCGCAAAGCTAAGGAAAAAGCCGAAGCGGAACGTAAAGCCAAAGAGCAAGCTGAAGCCGAGCGCAAAGCTAAGGAAAAAGCCGAAGCGGAACGTAAAGCTAAAGAACAAGCCGAGGCCGAGCGCAAAGCTAAGGAAAAAGCCGAAGCGGAACGTAAAGCTAAAGAACAAGCCGAGGCCGAGCGCAAAGCTAAGGAAAAAGCCGAAGCGGAACGTAAAGCTAAAGCCGCTGCAGCTGCCAAGGTGGAAGCCGACAAAAAAGCCAAAGAAGATGCCTTCCGTGCCGCCATGGCGGGTGCGGGTAAGCAAGTAGCAGGTGCCCCAGGGGGTACTGCCAACCGCAACCAAGCCGGCGGCAGTGGTGGCGATGACGGCTATGGCGCCAAAGTACGAGCTTGTGTAAGACCCCGCGTGGTCTATAACACGCCACCCCGTAGTGGTAGCAGTAATCCCACATTAAAATACCGTGTGGATTTGAATGCTGATGGCACGGTGCGTAATGTGCGCATTACCCGTGCATCAGGTATTGCACTTTTTGACGATGCGGTCCAAAAAGGTATAGCTAAATGCTCACCTTTCCCTAAACCCTCTAATGGCCGCTACCCATCATATATTGATGGCGAGTACCGTATGTATGATTAAACAGGAGATTGCCCTAATGACAGCAACTATTTCCACCTCTGCGGCTACACACGCCAAACGGCCCTCTAGGGCCTCAGGCATTATGGCGGCCGCTTTTGCTACGCTAATGCTGTGTAGCCAATCTGTACAAGCGCAATTACGCGTGGATATTTCAGGTGTAGGTGCTACGCAGTACCCCATTGCCGTGGCTAACTTCTCAGGCGATGTGGCCGGTGACACCATATCAGAAATAATTCGAGATGATTTAGGTCGCTCAGGCCAATTTCAACTCATTAATGCTACCGGTGCTAATCTGAATGCAGACAGCAACATTGATGCTGAGAACTGGCGTAATCGTGGTGCTGATTATCTGGCCTATGGTTCAGTTAGCCAAAGTGCTGGCCAATACAATATTAGCTATCGCTTACTAGATACCGTTAATCAAACTCAACTAGACGGTATGGCTTTTGCAGGCAATGAAAAAGAATTACGACGCTTATCCCATCGTATTGCCGATCGTATTTATGAAAAAATTACGGGGGTACGTGGTGTATTTTCTACTCGCATTGCCTATGTGTTGCAAACAAGCAACGGTTATGAGTTACAAATAGCAGATGCTGACGGCCAAAACCCACAAGTAATGTTACGCTCTAAAAGCTCCATAATATCACCTGCTTGGGCTCCAGATGGCTCAAAAATTGCTTACGTCAGCTTTGAAACTGACAAGCCCGTAGTCTATGTGCAAGACCTAGCTACAGGCAAGCGCGAACCTGTTGCCAACTTCAAAGGTAACAACAGTGCTCCAGCTTGGGCTCCCAGCGGAAACCAATTAGCCGTGGTGCTTTCACGTGATGGTATCTCACAAATCTACACTATCAATGCTGATGGTTCAGGTTTACGTCGCGTGATGCGTTCACCTCTAATAGATACGGAACCCACCTATACTCCAGATGGTGGTTCTTTGGTTTTCACAAGTGATCGTGGTGGCAATCCCCAAATCTATGAAGTTAGCTTAAATGGTGGTGAGGCGACACGCATAACCTTCAACGGCAGTTACAATATCTCACCTAAGGTTTCGCCCGATGGTAATAGTCTTGTATATGTAACACGCAAGAACGGTGCTTTCCGTGTGGCATTACAAAATATGCAAAACGGAAACGAGCAACTATTAACTGCAGGACCTGATGATCAATCACCAAGTTTTGCACCAAATGGTATGCAAGTTTTATATAGCACTGTACAAGGGGGACACAGCGTATTAGCTGTAACATCCGTTGACGGACGTGTCCGTCACACCTTATCTCCATTAAACGGAAAAGTTCGTGAGCCCACATGGGGCCCATTTACAAACTAACTTTCTGTGTGACTCTTTTATAAAGGAACGCTAATGAGCTCGCGCATTTTAAAAAGCTTTACAGTAGCATCTTTGGCTTTAGCTTTAGCCGCATGTAGTTCTGTACCACTAGATGAATCCACCTCTGGTGCAGGCACTGGTAGCGGTAGCATGACAGACTCCAGCAGTACTGGCGTAATCATGGATCCATTCAATCCACAAAGCCCTCTAGCCCAAGAGCGCTCTGTGTACTTTGATTTCGATAGCTATGTGGTAGCAGACCCTTATCGCAATACCGTGGAAATGCATTCCTCTTATTTGCGTAATAACCCGCAACAAACCATTCGTATTGAAGGTAATACTGATGCACGTGGGGGCGCGGAATATAACTTAGCACTAGGCCAACGTCGTTCTGAAGCTGTAGCTCAGATGATGAATTTAATGGGTGTAAATGCTGCTCAAGTTGAAGCCATCAGTTTTGGTAAAGAACGCCCTAAAGCAATGGGTAATACCGAAGCCGATTATGCTGAAAACCGTCGTGCAGATATTAACTACCAGCGTTAATGTTCATCTAATTACGGTATGATAATTAACGCCGCACCGTTCACGCGCTGCGGCGTTTTCTTCTTCAAGGATTCACAAATGAGCATATTTAGCTTGTCTTGGCGCCGAAAATCGGCCCTTTTATGTGGTGCAGCGTTACTCAGTGCAGTAGCACTACCTTCTTATGCTTTTGCAGACGACGAAGCCAGACGTGCCATTCTTGAGTTGCGTCAACAGGTTCGCCAAATAAACGAACAAAACCAACAGGCTCGCTTACTGCTAGCAGATCAAATAGAAAGTATGCGTCAAGAAATTGCGCAACTTAGAGGCAAAGTTGAAAAACTAGATTGGCAAAGCAGTAAACTTCAACAAGATCAACAAGAACCCAGTCTGATTAGTGACCCGCAAGAGCAAGCTGCTTATGACGCTGCCATGGATTTATATCGGAATGGCCAATATCAAGAAGCCGCTAGTAGTTTTGGAACCTTTGTAGAAGCTTACCCTGAAAGTAACCAAATTGAAGAGGTACGTTTCTATGAAGGTAGCAGCCTCTATGCGGCTAAACGTTTCTCTGCCGCTATTCAGAAGCTACAGTCTTTTGTGAGTAGTAATCCAAGCTCCACCCACGCCGCTGATGCTTTGATGGTTATTGCCTCTAGCCAAGTGGAAATGAATGATTTGGCCTCAGCACAAAACACCTTGCAGCGCATTGTGGCAGAGTACCCTGACTCTACTGCTGCAGATACCGCGCGCAGCCGCTTAGAGCTTCTACAGTAAGTGTAAGACCGCTTTTTCTATTATTTTATTAGTTGCTTACGGTGTTGAACGATTTACTACAGCTGCCCCTCTACACTACACCTGCTACCAGTAGCGACATGGAACTGACTTATACTCATCGTGGCAGAGGTGACTTGCTTGTTTTAGTGCATGGTTCTTTATGTGATTTACGTTATTGGCGTTGGCAGTTAAATAGATTGCATACAGATTGCCAAGTGGCAGCTCTGAGTTTGCCTGGCTATTGGCCTGATGATTTATATTCAGTACCCTTTGCTTTTGATTTTGAGGCACACGTAGCCGCTATAGATGATGTAATTCAAGCCCTTCGCCAACCCCATCAGAAACTCTATGTACTGGGACATTCTAGAGGGGCTCAAATTGCCGCCAATTATGCATGGAAAAACACCGCGAACACGGATGGTTTGATTCTGGCTGACGCTGCTTTTACTATAAATCAAACCACTCCCCCTTTAGCTATTATTGAAGAAGCGTCAACATTGCTCATGGCGGGTGAAGACGACAAAGGATTAGGCTTATTTATCGATACGGTTAGTGGCACTAGCACATGGGACCAAATGGTAGGTTGGTTTAAAACCATGGTGCAAGATAATGCCAGCACCCTGATTCCACAAAGCCAAGAAACCTTGCCTGCAGTCACAGAAAATCAAATACAACAACTTACAAATATCCCTGTACTACTTATGAACGGTGCAAATAGCCCCGAGCGCTATCAAAGCAGCACTCAAGGACTTTTAAAGGCATTGCCACAAGCTCAACACGTGATTATAGATAAAGCCTCTCATGGCATGAATTTAGCAAACCCCAAAGCCTTTAACCACGCTGTTTCTACGTTTATTAATCAAAAGCACGGGCTTTAGCAGCATTCACTTTGCAACTTACGCTAAGCTTTTGCTCACCGCTAAATAGCAATTCCATTTGCATAGTATCGCCTATCTCCAATGTGCCGGTGGGCTGCTCAAACATGGCGTGTAAACCTCCGGGCGTAAAATCCAAGCTACCTCCAGCGGGCACAAAAAGACTATCTGCCATTTTCATTTTTGTCATGCCCTCTTCTTCTACAGTTTCGTGCAACATGACATCGTCATAGCTTGGTGTAGCAGCTGCCAAAACCTCCACGGCCTCTTCGCTATTATTATGTATAACAAAATAACCAGCTGACGGTAAATGGTTAGGTAATAAACGTACCCAACACTGTTCTACCGTGATACCTTCAGCTGGAGCTGCTGTAGTAAACAGCGCTGAATAATCTTTACTATCATGATGCGCATGATCATGGGCGGATACCGTAAACGTTACCGCAGAAAAACCAACTAAAGCTAGGGTTGTTAATTTTCGCATTATTTAAAATCCAAAAAGAAGTGTCTCTATGAAGAAAGTCACATTAAAAATCAGCTTAATAGATGAATTAAAAGCATCAATTAAATTAGGTTCGCCGTTAATTTTAACGAATCTAGCACAAGTTGCTTTATTAACAACAAATTTGATCTTTATTGGCCGTCTAGGGAAAGTGGAGTTAGCAGCAGGCTCTTTAGCTGCCAGCCTTTATCATGCTTTTATGATTTTTAGTCTGGGGCTGGTTTCAGCTACTATTCCAATGTTGGCCACTAGCTTAGGGAAAAATCGTGATAATTTTGCTGAGATACAAAAAATTATCCGGCATGGCTTTCTCACTGCTTTCATCATTTGCATGCCTTTTTTAATTGTACTGTGGAATGCCGATAAACTGCTATTAGCGCTGGGCCAAAACCCTGACACCATAGAAATTGCCATTGATTACATTCATCTATTGATGTGGTCATTGCTGCCCTATTTAGGTTATATCGTCTTGCGCTCACTTTTAGCGGCCTTAGAAAAACCTATGTGGACGCTCTTAGTGGCCTTTGGTGGTTTTTTTGTGAATACGTTTTTGGGTTGGTTATTGATTTTTGGTAATTTAGGCATGCCCGCTTTAGGCATTGCGGGAGCAGGAGTAGCCATTACGCTAACAAATATTTTGATGTTTGGCAGCATGCTATTACTTATCCATAAACACTCTATATTTAGTAAGTATCAAGTATTTAAGCATTTTTGGCACTGGAACCCCTCTTATTTGGGGGCAATGTGGAAACTGGGCTTACCCATTGCTGTCACTTTCACCTTAGAGACACTGGTGTTTTATGGTTTAGGCGTTGGCTTTATGGCGATTGCCGCCAGTGTGATGTGGCTGAAACCAGAAATGTTGATCGCTTTTTTTATTAATGCCAGTGCGCCAGAAAACCGTGCGGTCATCATTACTGCCACGCAATTTTTATTTTTTGCTGCGCTATTTCAACTTGCCGATGGTGCTCAAGCTGTAGCAGCAGGTATGCTACGTGGCTTTTACGATACGCGCACACCAATGGTATTAGCATTAATAGGCTATTGGCTGTTAGGCGTGCCTATAGGCGCTTTCTTGGCTTTTGGAGTGGGTATGGAAGGGGTGGGGATTTGGATTGGTTTTGTTACCGGACTAAGTGTAGTAGCTGCGTTGTTAACCATACGTTGGTGGCGTCATACGCAGCGACTACTTAAGCAACCCGAGTTTCATTACGGTTAATTACTATTTACCACTGAGAAAATTACAACAGCTCTTTACGTAATTCGGCTGGCGCTTTAGGAGAAATTAACCCGGGGGCAATATCAAACACTGTTTTGGCTCCATACTGCCCTTGCTGCGCTAAACGATGCGCTGCTCGGGCATACGCCACCAATACACTAGAAGTGAACTCAGGATTACTGCCTAAAGCTAGGGAGTACTCAATAGTTTGTTTGGTTTGATTAGCGGATACGCCACTGCGAATCATAAAACCACCATGTGGCATAGCAGCATGATCTCGTTCTAGCTCGTCTTGGGTGATGAAATGTACGGTGGTGTCGTATTCATCAAAGTAATTAGGCATAGTGACTATGCTTTCGCGTACGGTATTTTCATCTGCACCCTCTGCTAAAACCACATAGCACTCACGACGGTGTTTTTCACGAGTAGAAAGTGTGGGTTGCTCTCCATTACGCACGCGATTTACCGCATTTTCAATCGGTAATGTGTACTGTACACCCGCTTTAACACCTTCTACTCTACGTACAGCATCCGAATGCCCTTGGCTCAAGCCTTTACCCCAGAAGGAGTAGGTTTCACCCTCAGGCAACACGCCTTCACCCATCAAACGATTAATAGAAAACAGGCCTGGATCCCAACCCACAGCAATAATATTAGTGTGTTGTGTTTTTTGTGCCACGGCATCTACCGCTGCAAAGTACTCAGGAATAGCGGCATGGGTATCAAAGCTATCTATAGTATTAAACCATTGAGCCAAATGCGGGCCTTGCTCTGGCAAATCGTCTTTGGAGCCGCCACATAAAATGAGTACATCTATACTTTCTTTATGCTGCTCAATAGTATCCAAGGCATACACAGGCACGGCAGAGTTTTGCAATTTTAAACTGCTTGGGTCACGGCGGCTAAAAACGGCTACTAATTTCATGTCAGGACTTTGGCTCAATGCCAGCTCAACCCCTCTGCCTAAATTGCCATAACCTGCAATACCGATACGAATTTTTGTACTCATTTCACTTCCTTTACTATTTTCAAAACCTTTAAGCTACACCAAAAGCCATACGTACTGCAAAGGCAATAAATACCAATGCTACAGCTATATTACTTAAGGCACTGAGCCGAGTATAACGTCTAAAAACGGCTGCTAAATGATTACCACCAAAAATTAACAATGAGAGATACAACACACTAAAAAGCTGTAAAAACGCCCCCAATACTAAAAAAGCCCGCCAAGGGTTACCTTGGGCGGGATCCACAAATTGTACAAAAAAAGACAATAGGAAAAAAATGGCTTTAGGATTTACTAAACTAAGTAATAGTGAACGTATAAAAAAATTACTGTTTCTGCCCGTGTGTTCTATATGTTCCACCTTAGCCTGCGCTGCCGGACGTATTACTGATAATAAAATACGTATGCCTAAATAAAGCAGATAGAGCGCACCTACAGCTCTTAAGCTATGAAACAAAACAGGCATTGCCTGCAATAATGAACCCGCTCCTACCGTCATTAATGTGATGAGAATACTATCACCTAACCAAACGCCAAAAGCGGCCTGATAGCCGCTTTTAACGCCTTTGGCAGCCGCACTGGCTAATACAAATAGCGAGTTTGGCCCAGGCAGTAACACCACAAAAAGAGCACCTACTAAGTAGGTGCTCAGATTGATCACCCCTACACTTTCAAACACGAGTTAATCGTCCATAGAACTGCGAATTAAGTAATCAAACGCACTAAGTGCTGCCGTAGCCCCTTGGCCTGCTGCAATCACGATTTGCTTAAAGGGCACCGTAGTAGCATCACCGGCTGCAAATACGCCGGTTACCGATGTTTGACCACGTTCGTCAATCTCAATCTCACCGTGCTGGCTACGCTTAACTACATCACCTAGCCATTCATTATTTGGAATCAAACCAATTTGTACGAAAATACCATCTAGAGCGATATCGTGAGACTGCTCTGTTTTACGGTCTGTATAACGTAAACCTGTGACTTTAGCGCCATCACCCAGTACCTCGGTGGTTTGCGCCATTTTGATAATTTTCACATTATCTAAACTTTCTAGTTTGCGCTGTAATACCTCATCAGCACGTAACTCATCACCAAACTCGATTAAGGTAACGAAGTTTACTAAGCCTGCTAAATCAATGGCTGCCTCTACGCCGGAGTTACCGCCACCTATTACTGCTACATCTTTGCCTTTGTATAAAGGACCATCGCAGTGCGGGCAATAAGCTACACCTTTATTGCGGTATTCAGCTTCACCTGGAACACCTAATTCACGCCAACGAGCACCAGTGGCTAAAATAATAGACTTACTCTTTAACGTTGCTCCATTGGCGAGTTTTAGCTGTAACTCTTTACCGGGGATTAACTCTTCGGCACGCTGCACATTCATGATATCTACATCATAATCACGTACGTGGTTTTCTAAGGCCGTAGCAAAAGTAGGACCATCGGTAGCGCTGATAGAAATATAGTTTTCAATGGCCATCGTATCTAATACTTGACCACCAAAACGCTCAGCTACCACCCCCGTACGAATACCTTTACGGGCGGCATAAATAGCAGCAGCAGCACCGGCGGGCCCACCACCTACGATCAACACATCGTATGGATCTTTCTCATTTAAAGCGGCAATTTGCTCTTCGCTATCGCCTGCGCCTAACTTAGCTAATAACTCTTCAGCATTCGTGCGGCCATAGTGAAACTCTTCACCATTTAAAAAGACCGCTGGTACCGACATCACTTCACGCTCATTGACTTCGTCTTGGAACAAGGCGCCATCGATGGAGATGTGCTGAATATTTGGGTTTAAAACTGCCATGGCGTTTAAGGCTTGAACTACGTCAGGGCAATTTTGGCAACTTAAGGAGAAATAGGTCTCAAAAACATATTCACCGTCTAAGTTACGGATTTGGTTTGCCACAGCCTCATCCATCTTGATAGGATGGCCGCCCACCTGTAACAAGGCTAGTACAAGAGAGGTGAACTCATGGCCTAATGGAATACCGGCAAACTCAACCGCCACATCACTATCTACCCGCTGAATTTTAAAAGAAGGCTTACGCGCATTATCACCTTGCGCGTTATAAGTCACTTTTTCAGGGCTTAACTCGGCAATTTGTGTGAGCAGCTCATTTAATTCTTTAGATTTATCGCCGTCATCAAGGGAGGCAATAAGCGTGATAGGCTGCGTGATATTTTCTAAGTATGCTTTAAGCTGTGTTTTTAAATCTGTATCTAACATAATGCTGGCTTCCTCTGTTTCTTATTTTAGGGTCAAAAAAGCGCCCGAACCTGTCGGGCGCTCTGCAGTTTATTTACGGGCTATGCGCCGTAAGAAAATCTGCTTAGATCTTACCAACTAGGTCTAGTGAAGGGGCGAGGGTCTTAGCACCTTCTTCCCACTTAGCAGGACACACTTCGTCTGGGTGCTTAGCAATGTACTGAGCAGCACGTACTTTACGTAGTAGCTCTTTAGCATCACGACCAATACCATTATCGTGCACTTCAATGGTTTTAATTTGACCTTCTGGGCTGACGATGAAAGTACCGCGTAGCGCCACACCTTCTTCTTCAATTAGCACCTGAAAGTTACGTGCTAATTGATGGGTTGGGTCTGCAAGCATAGGGTACTGCACTTTACCGATAGCATCGGAAGTATCGTGCCAAGCTTTGTGTGCAAAGTGCGTGTCAGTAGACACTGAGAAAACCTCAACGCCTAACTTCTGGAACTCAGCGTAATTATCAGCTAAGTCTTCGAGCTCTGTGGGGCAAACGAAGGTAAAGTCTGCTGGGTAGAATACGAAAACAGACCATTTACCAGCAATGCTGTCATTGGTGTACTCTTTGAACTCACCATTGTGGTAAGCCATAGATTTGAAAGGTAGGATCTGTGTATTAATTAAGGACATCTTTATATATCTCCTGTGTGATTAACTTTAACTTTATTGTGTCAGTGATTTCATTATAGGAATTCACTATCATTAAGTAAAATTGATTAAAACAATCAAAGTGATAGCTTTTTACTATGAGCCGTTTTTTTGCTCGCAATAATGACGTAACGCCTCACGAGCAATCACTAACTCTTCGTTTGTAGGAATAACCCAAACAGAGACTGCACTATCAGCTGCAGATATTTTTTGTGCGTTTTCAGCATTAAGGCGCGGGTCTATTTTAACGCCTAACCACTTTAAATGCTCACAAATACGTGCTCGGATCTCAGAGCTGTGCTCACCGACTCCTGCTGTAAACACAATACCATCAACCCCTTGAGTGGCCACACATAAACTGGCTAAGTTTTCAGCAGTATGCAAACAAAAGTAATCCACCGCCAGCTTCGCGTCCGCGCTATCGCTGGCTAGTAAGGTGCGCATATCACCACTAATACCTGATAAGCCTTTCAGGCCAGACTGATTATAAAGTAGATCTTGTATTTGATCAGCGCTTTTATGACGCTGTTGCAACCACCAAAGGACTACACCTGCATCTAAATTACCAGGTCTGGTACTCATGGGCAAACCTTCTAAAGCGGTAAAGCCCATAGTACTGGTAATACTTTTCCCATCTTGGATCATGCAAGCCGATGCACCCGAACCCAAGTGCGCCACAATAACGCGCCCTGAGTACAAACTAGGAATACGATCTCTAAGGTATTCAGAAATGTATTGATAAGAAAGACCGTGAAAACCGTAACGACGCACTCCTTCTTCATAATATTTTTTCGGTAAGGCGTAATGCGTCTGTAACGCTTCTTGATGGCTATGAAAGGCCGTGTCTACGCAAGCCACCTGCAAGATATTGGGCCAGTTATCCATAGTCACCCGTACAGGCTCTAAGTTATTATGCTGATGCAAGGGGGCTAAGGAGGCTAAGCCTTCTAGATAATCAAAGAGCGCTTGATCTATCACAGCACTCCCATCCATATCGGCCCCCCCATGCACAATACGGTGCCCTACCACAATAGGGGGTTTTTCCATACGGCCATTAAACCAATTAGATAAGACTTTTTGAGCCATGTGTAAATCTTTGGCTTCGGGACACGGACGATCTTCAAGGGTCTGACCTGCCCCGCCTTTTACTTTGAAATTAGCGATGTCTGTGCCTATGCCTGATACCTGCCCCCCATATAAGAAGGCTAGACTATCAATATCAAATTTTGAAGTATCGGCTATTTGATACACGTTGAACTTCAGACTAGAACTACCTGCATTTACAACAATTAAAGTATCACTCATTAACTCTCTCCTGCTGCCAGCGCACTAGCAGCATTTTTTTTCACTAAAACATCCGCATAGACGGCCGCTACAGCACATGAGGCTAACCGGGCATCATGGGTATCAGCGCGACTCGTTAAGATAATGGGAACCCGTGCCCCCAAGACAATACCAGCAGCTTGTGCACCTGATAAAAAGGTTAGATTTTTAGATAGCATATTACCGGATTCTAAATCGGGGGCCACTAAGACTTGCGCTCTGCCCGCCACCTCAGATTTAATGCCTTTAATACGAGCCGCCTCTACATTAATGGC
Organism: Paenalcaligenes sp. DL 309; assembly: GCF_057475285.1. Taxonomy (NCBI): domain Bacteria; kingdom Pseudomonadati; phylum Pseudomonadota; class Betaproteobacteria; order Burkholderiales; family Alcaligenaceae; genus Paenalcaligenes; species Paenalcaligenes sp. DL 309. The sequence continues at coordinate 56,995 of NZ_JBYBKW010000008.1, read as the reverse complement.
ATTATCCATGGCCAATGGCCCATCAATAATGACATTCGTAATTTGCCCTCTATCGGCCATTTTACATAGGGCTGCGGCATCTAAGGTACTGGGAATTTTTTCTGTGACCGTTTCAACAGCAGACAATACCGCCACCCGCGGCACCCCCAACCCTAAACCTACGTGTAAGTCCGCCACATTTTGTACTATATCTGCTTTGGCGGCTAAATCCGGTTTAATATTAATACCGGCATCGGTGATAAATAACAGCCCCTCGTAACGGGGTACATCCATCAAAAAAATATGACTTAATCTACGCTCGGTGCGCAGCCCATTCCCTTCTACGGTCATCACCGCATGCATGAGTTCATCGGTGTGTAGGCTACCTTTCATTAACGATTGCGCCTCACCACGCAACACCTTTAATACAGCCTGCTCTGCGGAGGCATGGCTATGAGGTGTGTTTATAATTTCCACCCCTGTAAGATCAAAACCATGCGCTGCAGCCACCGCCTCTATGCGCGCCTTAGGCCCTATTAACAATGGAATGAATAACCCTTTTTTAGCAGCATCTAATGAGCAGCCTAAGGACACCTCATCGCAAGGGTGCGCTACCGCGCATACAGCCCTAGGCTTTTTGGTTTGAGCCTGTGCAATGAGGGTAGAAAATGAAACCGGTATTTGTGACAAGCTAACTCCCTGTAAGTTAATGAAATTAAAGCCATCTATTCACCACTTTATATTTTAAAGCCTAGGCGGTCACTTTGATATCGTCCTCATCAACAAATGTGAATTACTGCCCTTGATATTCTAAAAATCGTCCCTATATGTAGTATTACCTAAACAAAAAACGTGCTTATGCACTATAAACCTCGTGAATTTACGAGGTTTATATGATTTTAACTAAACTAATATTTAACTAACTTGTTATTGAACAGGAGTTCATCTTATGAAATTGCGTCCTTTAGGCGATCGCGTAATCGTGCAACGCGTTGAAAGCGAAACCAAAACAGCATCAGGTATTGTAATCCCTGAGAGTGCCACCGAAAAACCAGACCAAGGCACAGTGATTGCTGTAGGGCCAGGCAGACGCGCTGATGACGGCACCGTTATCCCTCTAGAGCTCAAAGAAGGCGACAAAGTTTTATTTGGCAAATATGCAGGTCAGAGCGTAAAAGTAGACGGTGAAGAAGTCCTAGTTATACGCGAAGAAGAAGTTCTTGCCGTTTTCGCCTAAGTCACTTTTTTTTAGATACATATATATCTTTATACCTAATTAACGCTACTGAATTAAGGAATTACCTATCATGGCAGCAAAACAAGTTTATTTTGGTGATGACGCCCGCACGCAAATCGTACGTGGTGTAAATACCTTGGCAAATGCCGTTAAAACCACCATGGGCCCTAAAGGCCGCAACGTGGTGCTAGACCGTGCCTTTGGCGCACCTACCGTAACCAAAGACGGGGTATCTGTAGCCAAAGAGATTGAACTTAAAGACAAGTTTGAAAATATCGGTGCTCAGCTAGTTAAAGAAGTGGCTTCCAGAACATCTGATTTAGCCGGTGATGGTACCACCACCGCTACCGTTTTAGCCCAAGCTATTGTAGAAGAAGGCTTGAAATACGTAGCAGCTGGCATCAACCCCATGGATCTCAAGCGTGGTATTGATAAAGCTGTAGCCGTAGCCGTAGATGAACTACGCAAGCTATCTAAACCTTGCACCACCACTAAAGAAATTGCTCAAGTGGGTTCTATTTCTGCTAATAGTGACGTGGCAGTCGGTGAAATTATTGCCAAAGCCATGGATAAAGTGGGTAAAGAAGGCGTAATTACCGTTGAAGACGGTAAATCTCTAGAAAACGAATTAGACGTAGTCGAAGGTATGCAATTTGACCGCGGCTATTTATCGCCTTACTTCATCACCAACACTGAGAAGCAAGTTGCCGTTCTAGAAAACCCATACGTGCTGATTTTCGACAAAAAAATCAGCAATATCCGTGACTTACTACCCATTCTAGAACAAGTCGCTAAAGACAGCCGTCCTCTACTCATCATTGCTGAAGACGTAGAAGGCGAAGCACTTGCTACCTTAGTGGTTAACAACATCCGTGGCATTATTAAAGCCACTGCTGTTAAAGCTCCTGGCTTTGGTGATCGTCGTAAAGCGATGCTCGAAGACATCGCTATACTCACAAATGGTACCGTGATTTCTGAAGAGACCGGTATGTCTCTAGAAAGTGCTGAGGTGTCTCACCTAGGTCAAGCGGCTCGCATTGAAGTTGGCAAAGAAAACACCATTATCATTGATGGCGCAGGTGATAACGTTTCCATCGAAGCACGTGTAAAACAAATTCGTGCACAAATGGAAGAAGCTACCTCTGATTACGATCGTGAAAAACTCCAAGAGCGTGTAGCTAAGCTTGCTGGTGGTGTAGCTGTTATTCGCGTAGGTGCTGCCACTGAAGTAGAAATGAAAGAGAAAAAAGCACGCGTAGAAGATGCTCTACACGCAACACGTGCCGCAGTGGAAGAAGGTATTGTGCCTGGGGGTGGTGTGGCACTAATCCGTGTACGCCCAGCAGTCGCTGCTCTCACCGCAGACAACTTAGACCAAGAAGCCGGTATCAAACTAGTACTACGCGCTATAGAAGCTCCGCTACGTACTATTGTAAGTAATGCTGGCGAAGAAGCGAGCGTCGTGGTTAACCAAGTCGCCCAGGGCGAAGGTAACTACGGGTACAACGCTGCTACCGATGAGTACGGTGATCTAGTTGCTCAGGGTGTATTAGACCCCACTAAAGTCACACGCACCGCTCTACAAAACGCTGCCTCTGTAGCCAGCTTATTGCTAACTACTGAAGTGGCTGTGGCCGAACATCCAGACGTGAAAGAAGAAGGCGGTATGCCTGACATGGGTGGTATGGGCGGCATGGGTGGTATGGGTGGCATGGGTGGATTCTAAGCTCCCCTAATGCTTAACCTAAGTTGACGCGCATGAGCCCCTGCTTTTTAGCAGGGGCTTTTTTGTGCTATGGTCTTATTTTTATTTGTATCTTCTCTTTATTACTGGCCATCATTTCATGACGTTTACTAAACAGCTGCAACAGGCTTGGACTGCCCAAAACTCACTTTTAACTCTGGGCTTAGATCCAGACCTTAGCCGTTTCCCAACGGCTTTAGGCCAACGCTCAGATGCTATTTATGATTTTTGTGTGGGCATAGTCGATGCTTGCGCTCCTTTTGTTAGCGCTTTTAAACCCCAAATTGCCTACTTTGCCTCCGTAGGTGCTGAATCACAACTTGAACGTCTTTGTGTTTATATAAAACACCATTACCCACAGTTGCCTATAATCTTAGATGCCAAGCGCGGTGACATTGGCTCTACGGCGCGCCATTATGCGGTGGAAGCCTTTGATCGTTATGGCGCAGATGCGGTTACCGTCAATCCCTATATGGGCATGGATTCGGTGGAGCCCTATTTTGAATGGACAGATAAAGGGGTGATTATTTTATGTCGTACTTCAAATCCCGGTGGCTCAGATTTGCAGTTTATGCATACCGCCGAGGGCATTCCTTTATATTTACACGTAGCTCGTTTAGTAGCAGAAAAGTGGAATCAACAAACCGGCCAATGCGCGCTTGTAGTCGGCGCTACCTATCCGGAAGAAATCGCTAAAGTGCGTAATGTAGTGGGTGATATGCCTTTACTAGTACCAGGAATAGGCGCTCAAGGAGGAGATATACCCGCTACGGTGAAAGCAGGATTAAACAGCACCGGTGCAGGCATGATGATTAACTCTTCACGTGCTATTTTGTATGCAAGCCAAGCATCCGACTGGCAAGAGGCAGCTGCTCAAACAGCACAACAAACTCGCGATGCAATTAATGCGGCGCGTTAGCGGTAATAAGCTCCACGGCATGCTCTAAGGCAAATAAGGTAGCCGCCTCTCGTACTTCTTGGCGGCTGCCACTAAATATTTCTGTATGCGCATGAGCCACAATGCCATCACCTTCTCTGCGTGCAAAACCAAAACACACCATCCCAATGGGTTTACCTGGGGTATCACCTGTGGGGCCAGCTATGCCGGTGGTAGAAATAGCAATATGCGCTCCTGGGCATTGGCTTAGCACCCCCGTGGCCATGGCCATAGCGGTCTCTTCGCTCACAGCACCAAACTGCTCTAGCGTTTCTGTATGTACGTGTAGGTCTTGCTCTTTAGCAGCATTACTATACGTAATGTACCCACGCTCAAACCACTGGCTAGAGCCACTAATTGCCGTAACAGCAGCACCTATAAGCCCACCGGTACAAGATTCAGCGCACGCTAAAAGCATCTTATGGGTTAATAAGACATTTCCTAATTTTTGTGCTGCTTGTTCAGTAGCGTTGAGTTGTGTATTTGTTTGCATAAGGTAGGCAGTAAAAGCAAAAATTATAAAAATGAAACTATCACGTACAGCACAATTAAACTATATATAGCAGCCAGAATATCATCGAGCATCACCCCAAAACCACCACCGACTTTATGATCAAAGAAACGTATGGGATAAGGTTTAGCAATATCAAACAATCTAAACAAAGCAAAAGCCAACAGCTGCATCCACCACGTTTGTAAGGGCAACAGCCACAATATAAGCCAAAAAGCCACGGCTTCATCCCAGACCATACCCCCATGATCATGCACGTTGAGATCATCGCCAGTACGCTGACAAGTCCAAACGCCCACCATAAACATCAAGCCTAAAACCAAGGGCATACTGAGCCACGGAATAAACTGGAGAGCGGCTAACCATACACCCCAAGCCCACACCGTCCCCCAAGTACCCGGCCCGGGAGACAGTAGCCCAGAACCCATACCAAAAGCGATAACACGCCAAGGTTTGGCATAAACCCATGCCAGAGTAGGACGAATTGCTGCTTTGGAATCATTCATAAAACGTCAGAGGTAAAATGATCAAAGCCACCTTGAGAAGGTAATGTCATGGGGGTTTGGTCTTCGGCTAGCACAACGAGCTCTGGCTCGGAAGTAATAGAACCTATTCTACTAAGCTGCATACCTTTTTGAGCCGCCAAAGCCAGTAAATAGGCTCGTTCATTTTTGTGGGCTGTAAAACAGAGCTGAAATACGTCACCCCCAGTAAGCACGGCCTCTTGCACCACTGCACTATCTAAATCAGTAAGGGCGGGGTGTATAGGGAGCGTTGACCAATGCAAGCTAGCACCACATTGACTGGCTTTTAATATATGAGAGAGATCTTGCAGTAAACCATCAGAAACATCGATGCCAGCGTGCGCATGTTCTAATAAAGCAGGCGCAAATCCATAGGGTGGCTCAGGGCGCTCTAGTAAAGGACGAGCTTGTTGTAATCTGGCCTCGTCTACCACGATCTTGCCAGACAAATAACTCAAAGCTAAATGGGGCGCACCTAGCGTACCCGTTAACCAGATATCGTCATTAGGCAGGGCTAAATCACGGCGTAAGGCATGGGCTATAGGCACTTCACCAAATACCGTAACGGTGATCATAATACCGGTTGGATTGCGGGTGGTGTCTCCCCCTAACAAGGGGCAATGCGCCTGAGTGGCTAAGGCGTTAAACTCTGTGCTAAATGCTTTAAGCCAGGTTTCGTCCACTTTGGGTAAAGCTAGTGCTAACACACAGCCCCTAGGCGTAGCACCCATAGCGGCCAAATCAGATAAGCCCACGGCTAAAGCTTTATACCCCACCGTAGCAGGATCAGCATTAGCAAAAAAATGCTGACCCTCTATAAGAGTATCTGTACTAACGGCTAGTTGAAAGCCGGGCCTAACAGGGAAAACGGCACAGTCATCACCTACGCCGATATAACCCTCAGGCGTGGCTGACTTAAAAAAGGTTTGAATCACTCCAAACTCATTCAGATCTGACATGAGGGTCTCCGATTAGGAACGTTTTTGAGCGCGTCTGGCCTGATATTTTTTAAACTCAGCTGGACGCACTTGGGCCGCCACACGGTCTAAAACGCCGTTAACAAACTTAAACCCATCGGTGCCACCAAAGGATTTAGCAAGCTCTACCGCTTCGTTTATGGTGGCTCTATAAGGTACTTCTGTATGATTCATAAGCTCATACGTACCTAATAGCAACACGGCATGCTCTATGGGTGATAACTCAGCTAAACCTCGCTCTACAAACGGTTTAAACTGCTCTTGTAAGCTACTCGCATCACGCATTACGCCAAACAATATAACGCGATACCATTCGGTATCACAGGTATCAAAGTAAGGTTCTGCACGTATGTGAGCGTCTATGGAAGCGGATTCTTGCAGACCATCAGCGCCACGAATTAACCACGCATAAATGCCTTGTAAGGCAAAACCTCTAGCCCGATGACGGGGCGTGCCTTCAAGCAATTCACTTTGATCAATTTCGGTGGAATCAGTTTTCATCGTCAAAGTCGCCGTCCTCTTCATCGTCTTCGTCTTCATCATCAAAATCTTCGTCACTAGGCTCTAATAATGCGAGTAAATTAGCCATTTCTACGGCAGCCTGGGCACAATCACGCCCTTTTTCTTCTACTCGCTCTTGTGCTTGAGCTTCATTTTCTACCGTAAGAATACCGTTAGCTATGGGCAAACCTGTGCCTATGGAGACACGTGCAATCGCGGAGGCACTTTCATTGCTGACCACTTCAAAATGATAGGTTTCACCACGTACTACTGCGCCTAACGCAATGAGCGCATCAAACTCGGTGGTTTCAGCCATTTGAATAATAGTGACACCAACCTCTAATGCTCCGGGCACGGTAATTACCGTGATGTCTTGGGGGTCAACGCCAAGTTTAATGAGCTCAGCTAAGCAGGCTTCCTGCTGTGCTAGACCGATTTCCTCGTTAAAACGAGCTCGTACAATACCTATATGTAGGCCTTCGCCATTAAGATCTGGTTCGACAAAATAGGGTTTCATGGGTGGACTCCAAACAAAATTAAACCGTGGGTTCAGTTAAATAACCCGTTACGGTAAGGGCAAAACCGGCCATACTTGGCATTTTACGCGGACGCGCTAATAAACGTGCTTGACCAACGTCTAAGTCACGTAATATTTGTGCACCTATACCATAGGTTCGCAAATCGTAACGCTGCTCTGAACCGCCTTCATCTACTTGCGGTGCAGGATTATCGCTACGCAAATTAAATTGCTCAAAGATTTTTTCCTCAGAACCCTGACAATTTAACATAACCACCACCCCAGATGGCGCTTTAGCAATGGTTTTTAATGCATCGGGGATGCTCCAGCTATGGTCTGTGCTTTCTGAGCAGAGTAAGTCCATCACGGTGGTAGGCTCATGCACGCGCACTAAGGTTTCTATATCTGAGCGTATCTCTCCGTGCACCAAAGCAAGATGAGGTGCACCTGAGGCCAAATCTTTATAGCCTATGGCACGAAAGGTACCCCATGGAGTGACCATAGACTGATCAAACAAGCGCTCTACCATGGATTCATGCGCACTGCGATATTGAATTAAATCCGCAATAGTCCCTATTTTTAAGTTATGTGTTTTGGCAAATTCAATTAGCTGCGGTAAACGCGCCATGGTGCCATCATCATTCAGTATTTCACAAATAACGGCAGCGGGAGTTAAACCTGCCATGTGCGTTAAATCACAACCGGCCTCAGTATGGCCTGCGCGTATTAGCACACCACCATTAGCCGCTTTAAGCGGGAAAATGTGCCCGGGCTGCACTAAATCAGAAGGCCTGGCATCGCGGGCTACTGCAGCGCGCACTGTGCGAGCTCTATCTGCTGCAGAAATACCGGTTTCCACGCCTTCAGCCGCTTCAATAGAAACAGTGAAGTTGGTGCCAAACTTGGTGCCGTTACGCACGGCCATCAAAGGCAGATCTAGCTGCTGACAGCGCTCTTCAGTAAGGGTTAAACAGACCAAACCTCGACCATGCGTTACCATAAAGTTAATGGCTTCTGGCGTAACAAATTCAGCCGCTAAAACGAGGTCTCCTTCATTTTCACGGTCCTCTTCGTCTACCAAAATAACCATACGACCGGCGCGCAGCTCGGCGATAATGTCGGTAACAGATGAAATATCGTAATGGGTGTTATCTGGATCTTGTGTATGCTGACTCATGACTATCCTGCGTAAATGTATTGGGTCTATTTTAGCCCGGGTACGGGGCTTAGGTACAATTTAACTTTTATTGAAAAGATATGCTTGAACGAGAACTTAAACTTTATATCCCTAAGGCACAACAAACTGGCGTTATGGCTGCTATACAACAGCTGCCCGCTACACAAAAAATACACTTAGCAGCGCGCTATTTTGATACAGCACAACGCAGCTTAGCGCATCAAGGGGCAGCATTACGTTTACGCCTAGAAAATGGGCAATGGGTACAAACCTTAAAAATGCGCGGGGGCGATGCCTTTAGCAATGTAGAATATAATCATCTACGCAATGAGGCCACCTTAGATCTAAGTGTCTATAAAGACACGGCCGCCGCCACTTTATTTTCGCAACTTAGCGCTCCTTTGCAAATGCGCTATCAAACAGATGTAAACCGTACCATTGCGTTAATCAGTACGGCGCAAGCAGACATTGAGGTGGCCCTCGATATTGGTGTGATCAAAGCCAAAGAACACAGCCTCTCAATTAGTGAAGTTGAATTTGAACTAAAAAAAGGCGATATGGCTGAGGTATTCATTACTGCCTTAGCGTGGCTCCAACAATTTAATTTATTACTAGAACTTCGCTCCAAAGCTGAACGAGGAGATGCTCTTTATGAAGGTAACCTAAAAGAGCCTAGCTCATTAAGCTTGCTGTGCACTAATAATACCAGTCTAACTGAAGCCTATACCACCAGTGCTAGCGCTTTTTTAGAGCAAGTGATTCGAAATGCGGCTTTTGTGGCAGGCATAGATGGCTTTAATACCTCTGAAGAAACACGGGCCCGTTATTTAATGCTGATGCGTGTAGGTATACGACGTTTACGCTCCTGCAGACAGCTTTTTAAGCCTTGGTTAACCACAGAAGAACAGTTACTGGCTAAACGTTTACGTACCTACTACAGAGCCTTTGGTGCTTGGCGCGATAGCGATATGCTTTGGCTGGAATTACAACCAAAGCTAGAACAAGCCGGCTTACCCGCAGCCCAACAACTCCCTCCACCTAAAAGCGCTAAGAAAAAACTCTCAGCCACACCTGAAGAAATAGCTGCTAGCGTTGATTTCCAAAGCCTTTTACTACAAAGTCTCGCAAAGTTAGTAATAAATCAAGCTATAGGTATACCTGAAAACCATGAGTCAGTCGCCCAACAACAATTGCAGCAGCGTATAGAAAAATGGTTACAACGCATACAAAAACAAAGCCTACGATTTGATCAACTTAAACCGGCCGCCCAACATGAGCTGCGAAATCGTATCAAGCGCTTACGCTACAACCTTGAAGCGCTGGGAGTTGATTGTCAGCATCCTCTTTATATCGCCCTAACCAAATCGCAAAACCAACTAGGCGATTTATGCGATGCTTATGTAGCATGCTCTTGGTACAAAGAGCATGCGGTTAGTAAGAAACAAAAACAGTTTGCGCTGCAATGGTTAGAAGAAAAAATTCTTAAAAAACAAGCAAAAAGTAAAAAAGCACTTAGCCTATTACAAAATCAAAATCTACCCCTGCTATTTTCAATCTCCCAATAAGGCATTAGCAAACTCACTGGCCACAAAAGGTTGTAAATCGTGCACGCCTTCACCCACACCTATCCAGTACACAGGAATAGGACGCACTCCATTACTGCCTGCAGCCACCGCCGCTAATATACCGCCCTTGGCGGTACCATCCAATTTAGTCACCACTAAACCCGTGAGCTCTATGGCAGCATCAAAAGCTTTGATTTGCGCTAGCGCGTTTTGCCCTGTATTACCATCTACGACTAACAAACACTCGTGGGGGGCGCCCTCATCGGCTTTATTAATAGCGCGCTTAACTCTTTTTAGCTCTTCCATCAGATTAAGCTGCGTTGGCAAGCGCCCCGCGGTATCTACCATCACCACATCGGTGCCACGAGATTTACCGGCAGCTACCGCATTAAAGGCTACGGCCCCCGGATTACCCCCTTCTTGAGCGATTACTTCCACATTGTTGCGATTACCCCACTCCACCAACTGCTCACGTGCTGCGGCTCGGAAGGTATCACCAGCAGCTAATAGTACGCTGGCACCTTGCTGTTGAAACGTATGCGCTAACTTCCCTATGGATGTGGTTTTACCGGCGCCGTTTACCCCCGAAATCATAACTACTAAAGGCTTTGCCACCGCAGGCTGCAAAGGAAACACTTTTTCTAAGGGTTTTAAATGTTCAGTTAAAGCTTCTTTGAGGGCTTTTTTTACCGCTTCCGCCTCAGTTATTTTCTCTTTACGTACTTTAGCGCGTAGGGCGGTTAACAATGACTCGGTGGCCTCTACGCCTGCATCTGCCATAATTAGCGCTGTTTCCAGCTCTTCGTATAAGTCCTCGTCGACTTTTACGCCCACAAACAACGTGCTTAAGCTTTGACCCGTGCGTGACAAGCCTTTACGCAAGCGCGACATCCAAGAACCTTTAGTGGGTTTCTCTTGGGTGGTGCTGCCTTCTGCTATAACGGGCGTTTCGGTCAGCGATTCTGGCTCTGACTCTGGTTCTGGTTCGGGACGTTTTAACTCTACGAATATGTCGGTGTCACTAAGCGTAAACTCAACCTTCTGTACTAGATGACTACGGTCTATGCTAGGCGGTACAATTTCAGTTAGAGGTGATTCAGTAACAGCGGGCTCTTCTTCAAGAACAAGCGCTTCAGCTGTTACAGCTTCAGCTTGCTGTTGCTGCTCAAGCTGCTTTTCTTGCTGTTGTTTTTCTTCTTTTTTCCCTCGGCGTCTTTTAAAAAAACTAAACATGGCTTTACACTAACCTAATATGATAAACATGAAAAAAAATGCAATTCGTATTGTGGGCGGGCAGTATCGCCGCACCCCTATACCAGTCGTAGAAACGGCTGGTTTACGCCCCACACCAGACCGCGTGCGTGAGACACTGTTTAATTGGTTACGCTATTTCTGGGCTAATGACTTTAGCCATAAACGCGTATTAGATCTATTTGCAGGCACGGGAGCCTTAGGCTTTGAAGCGGCTTCACACGGTGTAGAGTTTGTGCAAATGGTAGAAAAAAACCCTGAAGCCATTCGAGCTCTACGTGCTCTACGTAATAAAATAGGCGCTCATGAAGTACGTATACATGCCGGCGATGCTCTGCACGTGGTGCAACGCACTGAACACCCTTTTGATCTTATCTTTATAGACCCTCCATTTAACCAAGGGCTATTAGATCAAATATGGCCGCACCTGCCTGCTATTCTACGCCCAGATGCGCTGATTTACGTAGAAAGTGAAAGTCCCATTAACTTTCCTTCAAACTTTAGCAGTTTACGCCAACAAAAGGCAGGTCATGTGCACTTTCAACTACTTGAATTTGCTGCAAACACAAAAACAAACAATAATACTTAAACTACTCCTCATTTTACCTTTCTCTCTTTTTCTCTTTTTCTTAATAACTCTTAACTATCAGCAAACTTAATTATGATTACTGCCGTCTATCCTGGAACTTTCGACCCTTTAACTCGGGGTCATGAAGATCTTGTACGTCGTGCTGCCCATCTTTTCGATCGCGTGGTGGTAGCAGTAGCGTATAGTCCAAACAAACGCCCTTTTTTTACTATAGAAGAGCGTGTAGAAATTGCTCAAGAAGTGTTAAGCCATTACCCAAACGTGGAAGTTAAAAGTTTTGGTGGTCTTTTAAAAGACTTTGTACGCGAACAAGATGCCCGTGTGATTGTGCGTGGTCTGCGTGCCGTTTCTGATTTTGAATACGAATTTCAGATGGCTGGCATGAATAGACATTTACTGCCTGAAGTGGAAACCTTATTCATGACACCATCAGATCAGTATCAGTTTATTTCCGGCACCTTTGTGCGTGAAATTGCCCTCTTAGGCGGGGATGTAAGTAAATTTGTATTTCCTTCTGTGGACCGCTGGCTAACCACCAAAGCCGCTGAACATCGTGCTCAAAAAGCCGCTGAGCAACTCAAAAACGAATAAGGTTATTCACGCCTTAAGGTCTAATTAAGACTACACTAGACCTATTATTCCTTTAATCAACTTTAGGATGTAGGCGTTTTATTATGGCCTTATTTATTACAGAAGAATGCATTAACTGTGATGTGTGTGAACCGCAGTGCCCTAACACCGCCATTTATATGGGTGAAGAGATCTATGAAATAGATCCAAATCTATGCACGGAGTGTGTGGGACACCACGATGAGCCTCAATGTATTGTGTTTTGCCCAGTAGAATGCATTGAAGTACACCCAGATCACCAAGAAAGCCAGGAGCAGCTCTTTGCTAAATACGAGCTGCTAACGGCTAAAAAAAACTAAGGTGCTGACTCAGCAGCTTCGATAAGGGTGCTTAGATCTGGCTTTCCTAGCAGCTCTAAAAAACCATTATCTATCGCTTCTTTAATTTCAGTATGTGCTAATCGCTGCCATTGCCAACCAAACACGGGAGCGCTCCAAGGGCCGCTGAGCCTCATAAACAAAGGCGCCGCGGCATAGCCTTCTAAAGGTTTCTCTGTAGCGCTTAATGTTTGCTCTTGAAGATCTGCTTGTAAGTCTAAATGTATTTGCTTATTAACCAAATCCACATAAGCATGAGACTCAGTGTTTATCTCTACTCCTGCAGCAGTTAAATCAAACTGCTTTAACCGAGCTTGCCCCCGTTCTATCTCTACATTGGCATCTAACTGTGTAAAAGCCGTGGCTTGCTCAGCATTAAACTGTTGTGGTAGTGCAGCCACGTGACCACTAAACATATTACGTAAGGCTTCATTCACTGCCTGTAGTTGCTGCCAAAAACTCCACCCGATAACACGGCCATCTGTAGCCTCTAGGGCGAGATTACCACTCAAGCCCGCCCACCAAGCAGCAGGGGTACGCCCTTCAGTTTGTAAATCCATTGTTAAATTAGCCAGTCCCGCAAGCGGCACCCCTAAAGCTGTGGCTTCCGATAAAAGCGCTAAATCAATTTGATTAAAACTAACTTGAGCATCCGCCTTCGCCTCTCTAGCCTGCAATGAACCAGTAGCGTTAAGCTCACCATTAAACAACCTAGACTGCAACTCGGTGATAGCTATTAGCCCTGACTGCTGCTCTGCGTTGAGTAGCAACTCTTGAAAACTGTAATTACCTAAATGGAGCTCATGGGCTTGTAATTGAAGCTGCGTGGGCAATGCTTGCCAGTTCAAGTAATCAGGCAGCATACGTGCGGTGGCAGTCTGCGTTTTTGCAGTGGTATTTGTGCCTCGTTCGTTGTGGCGTTGTTGTCTGAGCGCAGTGGACCTCAACCAAGGATTGAAATCAATCTCACTGGCATCTACGTTTACCTCAAGCTGCCAACGTTCATCCTGCTGCAACAGTGACTCAAAGGATGCATGGGTATTGGCACTTTGCCATAAACCTTCGAGATGCAACTGTTTTTCTACCCCTTGCCACTGACCAGTACTGGTAATTTTAGCGTGAGCGGGATTCGGGTTTAAAGCCTCATCATCCACTCGCAGATTCGCTTCTAAATCATGCCACTGCACATTCACGTCTTGCCCTTGTACTTGGGCCTGTGCCTCCGTAGTGCCTTCAAGCTTCCAGGCGTTATACCTATTTTTGCTGGCTATATCTGCTTGTACTTCTGCTAAGTGTAATTGTGCTACCGTGCCACTCAAGGCCTTAACGCGTGCGTTTACTCCAAATAAATTTGTACCTTGAGTTTGTTTAAATGACAGCGCAACAGGGCCGCTCTGTACGCGCTCTGGTTCCACACTTAGCTGGGGTACATCTAAAGCCAACTCCACTTTATGCTCCGCCTCGGCATCCTTTGTGGGTAACAATCCATGGGCTCGCACTTTAAATTTATTCGTGTGTATTATTTCCAGATTACGTTTTACATTAAGCTGGGCTGCGGTGAAATTGATATTGGTTTTATTTAGAGTTAAGGCTTCATCCTGCCAACGTCCTTGGCTGATGAGCTCTAGATCACGAGCACGTAAATCTTCGGTTAAGGTGAGTAATTCTAAACTGCCACGTAAGGTGGCACTGTTTGCTTTGTAATGACCTACCTCACCTATTAATGACACATTAATACGCTGCGCCACATAACGCCTCAGGTGTGGCTCTAACTGCAGTACAGTTTGCCCCGTCAAGGTGGCATCTGCCCGCGGTTTATCGCCTTGAAGCTGACCTTTAAAAATTACATCAAAAGGATGATCAAAAGTCATACGACCCGTATTAATATCTAAGTTCACTAAACGCATTTGCGTTTGGCTAGCACTATCAAAAAAATGGATCTCTCCTTCTTTAAGCTCTAAGCCCGCAATATCAATTTGAAATATAGTTTCATCAGTGTCGTGCCCTAAGGGAGCGTGGCTCTCCGCATGAGCTGGGGCTATAGGTGCTAAAGTCGCTGCTATTGAAGGTGAGGACGGAGTAAGCTGGGGGCTGGAACGTTGTAATAAATCAGTAAAATTAAACTCCCCGCCCTCATTACGTGTGAGCCACACTTTAAAGCCACTTACCGCCACATGATCTACCACTAAGTGATTCCAAAGCAAAGGCCACACGGCCACCGCCACACGGGCACTATCTACCGCAGCAAACGGCTGTGTGCTATTACGATCGCTTAAGGATACATCTGCTACAGATAACCCTATACGAGGAAATAAAGACAGTTCTATATCACCGTTTATCTTTAAGGTGCGCTGGTAGCGCTCGTAGACAATTTGCTCGACTCGCTCTTTATAAGCATTGGGATCGAAGGTAAGTAAAAAAACCGCCGCCCCTACTACCGCTACTATAAATAATGTAACTACAGTAAATATGCCCCGTTTAAACCATTTTTTCATTTGTTTATCTGTTTATTGTCTGATTGTTGTCTGATCGATTACTTAGGAATCTAGATGCTTATGCTTATACTTATACTTAAGTAATGAAACATAAGCCGGTATGATGACATCATACTGTTTAGTCTCATTAAATACCCATTCAATTAACCATTGGCCATTTATTATGAAATTTGACACCCTAGCGGTACACGCCGGTTATAAACCAGATCCCACCACTAAATCAGTGGCAGTACCCATTTACCAAACCACTTCTTATGCCTTTGATAGTACCCAGCATGGCGCGGATTTATTTGATTTAAAAGTACCCGGAAATATTTATACCCGTATAACCAACCCTACCAATGCGGTGCTCGAAGAACGTGTAGCAGCCTTAGAAGGCGGCGTGGGTGCTCTAGCCTTAGCTTCAGGCATGGCAGCCATTACGTATGCTATACAAACCATTGCTGAAGCGGGCGACAACATTGTGTCGGTAAGTAAACTTTACGGTGGCACATATAACCTATTTGCTCACACCTTACCGCGTCAAGGCATTACGGTAAAGTTTGCTCCTCATGATGACATTGCCGCCTTAGAAGCCTTGATTGATGATAAAACCAAAGCGATATTTTGTGAAACCATAGGCAACCCTTCTGGCAACATCATTGACTTAGAGGCCGTTTGTGAGGCGGCGCACCGCCATGGCGTACCCGTTATTGTGGATAATACCGTGGCCTCTCCGGCTTTATGCAGACCGTTTGAATACGGTGCAGATATTGTAGTGCACTCGCTCACCAAATACATGGGGGGGCATGGCACCACTTTAGCGGGCGCCGTAGTGGACTCAGGTAAATTTGACTGGGCCAAACATAAAGAGCGCTTTCCTATGTTAAATAAACCCGATCCGTCTTATCACGGTGTGGTTTACACAGAAGCTTTAGGTGCTGCTGCTTTTATTGGACGTTGCAGAGTGGTGCCTTTACGCAACACTGGTGCGGCCTTATCACCCTTTAATGCTTTTCAAATCTTACAAGGCATTGAAACCTTAAGCTTACGCATGGAGCGCCATACAGAAAACGCGCAACGTGTAGCTGAATATTTAGAAAAACATCCCCAAATTAATTGGGTAAATTATGCTGGCTTAGCCAGTAGTCCTGAACATGCTTTAGCTCAGAAATATTTTGCTGGGAAGCCAGCTTCTATTTTAAGTTTTGGTATTAAAGGGGGCCGCGATGCGGGTGCTAAGTTTATTGATGCCCTGCAAATGATTTTGCGTTTAGTTAATATTGGCGATACTAAATCCTTAGCCTGCCATCCCGCCACCACTACGCATCGTCAACTTAATGAAGACGAATTAGCCCAAGCGGGTGTGAGTTTAGATATGGTGCGCTTGTCTATAGGCATTGAACATATTGATGATATTTTAGCCGATATAGAACAAGCGTTAGAAGCTAGCAAAGCCTAATTATTTCTTCAACATACCTAATACAGACGTCATTAAAGTAGTGACGTCTAATTGGGTAGGAGCTTGTGCTGAGGCTGTAGTCCGATCGGCCTCTGCGGGACTACTAAAAACGTTATCTACTACTACCGGCAATAAGATAGTTAAGTGCTTCAATACCGATGATTGATCTAAACCACTTTTTTGTACTAAATTACTCACTATTGAGGATCCTAAAACTTGTTGTAACTGACTAGGTTCTACCGGCAGGTTTTGACCCTGACTCATCCAAGAACTCACAATGGCGCCTAAACCTCCTTGCTGAAATGCCTGCATAAGGCCAGTGATACCACCCGGATACTGATTAACAACTTGAATTAAAGCCGGCAATAACGAGGCTTGCTCCTTTTGATCTTTACCTAGACCAAAAGAAGTGGCCGCAGATAAAACTGAATTGAATAAACTCATTGTGACTCCGTTATGTATGGTATTAGCTATTAATTAATGCTATAGAAGCTTTGTTCCACTTAGTTTGCCAGATTTTGGCATAATAGACCCTTTATGGGCTCATTACTTTACAGTGTTTTTTTTATGGTAGACGCATCCAATCAAGGCGGTTACGATCCTTTTCGTATAGACGCTATAGCAGAAATTGATCAAATCTTATTAGATATTATTAAGCAAGGATCCTTGGTTCGTATGCATGCCGGTGACCCTAATCATTCTGTAATTACCACCTTGGTAAGTATTGATTTTGATAATGAGCAATTAATTATCGATAGTGCAGCCCAAGAAACCACCAACCGGCAACTCATAGAAGCGGGTAAAGCCTATTTTTCCACTCAAATAAATCAGGTCAATATTGAGTTTAGCCTAGGCCCTATAAGTGCTAGCACTTATGAAGATCGCCCCGCCTTAATTGGCCCCATTCCCCAGTACTTACGGCGTATACAACGCCGTGACAGCTTTAGAATACAACCATCTACCAGTAATGCGGCCACCTTAGCCGTTAAGCTTAAAGAAGAAAACTTACTCTTAAAGATATTTGATATTAGTGCGAGTGGATTATCTATTTTAGACGATCAGAACTTGTTAGAGCCGCACGATATCCACAAAGGATATATTTTTAAAAATGGCATCTTAGAACTTCCTGGTGTGGGACAAATCACCATAGATCTAAAAATCGTGCGAGAGCAAAGTCAAACCATGGCATCTGGAAAAAAATTCACCCGTTATGGTGGAACTTTTTTTAGGCTTGCCGCCAGAGATAAGATTAAAGTGCAAAACTTTATAGACCAAGAAGAACGCCAACGTATTGCTCGTGATCGTGGCTTGATTTAACGTCTCTATTTGGGCTTAAGAAACCAATAAAACAACAAACCACAGCCCATAGCCGTCGCCCCCATCCCTAACCAAGCAAATAACGGTATACCCCAAATTACAGGGCCTAAATCAAATAAACGCGGAGCTAAACCGAGCACAAAAGCCGCTGTTACTACGGCAATACAAAGCCGAATCGCCGAGCGCTCTAAGGTTTTAGCTAAGCGATCTAAGTGCCTCACCTCCATATCTACACCAATGCGCCCATGACGTAAGCGATGTAACAATAAACGTATCGCACCCGGTGTATCTGTGGCTAAATCATAAAACTCACTGACTAAATACGTGCTTCTTTTTTTTATGGCTTTAGGAGTGTAATGCTTTTTAATCTCTTCTTGAATCATGGGCTTAGCGAGCGCAATAATATCTAGCTGCGGATCCACTCTACGCAATACCCCATCCGCCGTAATAAAGGTTTTAAATAGCAGCGTTAAATCTGCCGGTAAGGTGATTGTTTGCTGGCGTGCTAAAGCCATGAAATCACTGAGCGCTTGCCCTATTCGTAAAGGCCCAGTGCTGTGTTGCGCTAAAAAACGCTCTACTGCCATATCAATATGTACAGGATCAGCATCGTAACGATCGGACCAGGTCAGCAGCATGGAAGCCACACCTTCGCCATGGCCTTCAGCCAATGCTCTAAATAAAACTAATAGTTGGCGCTTACGGCGTTCAGACAAATACCCTATCATGCCAAAATCAATAAAACCAATGCGATTCTGCGTCATAGCGAGTAAATTACCGGGGTGTGGATCAGCATGAAATAAGCGATCTTGCAGTATCATTTTGAGTACGGCTAAAGCACCACGCTGTGCTAGAAGCTGCGGATTTAAACCATGCTGTTCTAATTCCAAGGCATGTGTAGGATTTACACCCCGGATAAACTCTTGCACCAACAAACGCTCAGATGTCCATTGCCAATACACTTTGGGAATGACCACATCTGGATTATTGGCAAAAGATAATGCAATTTGATCGTTATTATGGCCTTCGCGTACAAAGTCTAATTCTTCTCTGAGCGCGTTGCTTAAATAACTCACTATTTCATCGGGTTTAAAACGTGCCCACTCAGGACCACTTTCAGCCAATAGATGTGCCGCATGACTCAATAAGCGTAAATCCGCTTCAATGGTGCCACGCAAATCGGGCCGTCGCACCTTTAACACCACATCGGTGCCATCATGCAATCGCGCCTGATACACTTGCGCCATGGAAGCGGCGGCAATGGGCTGCGTATTAAAATCCACAAATACCTCGTGAGGGTCCGCGCCCAGATCAGCAATAATTTGGGGAGATACCACCTCCCACGGCACAGCCGATACATGGCTATGCAACTTTTCTAATTCCGTAGTCCATTCAGGTGTTAACAAATCATGACGAGTGGCCAATATTTGACCTAGCTTCACATACGTAGGACCTAAGGCTTCTATAGCTTTACGTAAACGCTCCGGCATGGAGAGCTGGTCAGCATCTTCTGAGCGTTGCTGTTGAGACTTAGGTAATATTTTACGTAAGCCTAACTGTTCTACAATGCCATCCACCCCAAAACCAATAAATATTCCAGCCACCTCCATCAAGCGGGTGCGATCTCTTGCTGCCACAATTGCGGTTTCTAGCATGCATTTTTCTCCCAATTAAGCAGCCATTCTTTTCTTGCTACCCCCCACCTATAACCACTCAAGGCTCCAGATTTCGCCACCACCCGATGACAAGGTATAAATAACGCAATGGGATTTTTAGCACAGGCACTAGCCACTGCTCGCACGGATTGAGGCTTGTCACAGCGCTGTGCTAATTCGGTATAGCTAATCGTAGTACCTTTAGGAATTTGCTGTAGCTGTTGCCAAACCTGTTGCTGCCATGCCGTGCCTCTAGGCGCTAAAGGCAAAGACTTGGCCATCTCTAAGGTTAAGTTTTCATTATGCTGTAGCTGTGCATTCATATAGTAGGGTTGCTGTTGTAAGGTTTGTAATAGCGCGGCTTTATCATCGCCTATACTTAGCCAACAAAGCTGATTGTGTTCTGTAGCCAACAGAATCAACCCTACAGGCATAAGAAGAAAGTTATAATCGAGTTTCATGACATTTTCAGGTGATATATTTTGACTACAAGACGATCTAAACGTTGGAACGGTGACTTATCTTCATTGTCAATTGACTACTTAAAAGAGGTAGCAGAGAAAATACAAACCTACGGTATAAGCGTACAGTTTGAATTTCCCGGCCACGGTAAAATGCCCATCTACCAAATTATTACTCAAAGCGGGCGTAAAATGGGCTTTGACGGTAAGCATCTACTACATAGCCTAAATGAAAACGGTAACATAAGCGACGCGCTTTCGGCTGAATTTAGTCTAGAAGAAGTACAACAATCCATGACTGCGCCGCCACCTAAAACCACTAGGGCTCGTAAAAGCAGTAGCGCAGGAGCGGTACGTAAAACAGCCGCAAGCCTAGCCGCTGAACAAATAGAAATCGATAAATATAATTATTTTCGTCAAAATCGTGAACAGCTCCCTACAGGTATACAAAAGCATGCCGATGATATTAGCGTCCTGATGGCCAAAGGTATGAGTGCCGAAGAAGCATTTACGACTATTATTGACAAACATTTCAACTGATTTTTCTATGTATGTTTGTCAAAAAAAACACTTTATTAATTACATTCAACCTTCTAATTCTTAGCAGTTTTACTGCTCAGGCGCAAACGCAAGTACAGCTCTATGGCAACATAGATACGGGACTAGCTCATAGCCGAATCTCAACCGAAGGCACCACAAATGGTCTCATAAACGGTGGCCAAGACAACTCGTACTGGGGCTTAATTGGCACTGAAGAACTTGGTAATGGCTTAAGCGTTATCTTTCAGCTTGAAAGCGGCTTTGATACGCTAACGGGCAACTCTGAAGAAGACGATAGTTTTTTTAACTATGCCGCTAAACTTGGCTTAGAGCACAATGCATTAGGTGGTTTGTATGTAGGCCGCCAAAATCCTATCTCCCAAGCGTTTAATGCAGAACTGGAATTAGCTGGCTGGAAAGATTTCGGCATGGGTGCTTTATTGCGTAATAGCGATGATTATCAACAAAACAACGCTATACAATACAGCTCGCCCGAATGGGCTGGCTTTCAATTAGGTACGGGCTATAAATCCAAAAACAAAGCAACAACTCAAAGTAGCCATAACGAGCCGGATGATAGTGCCACTAATATTGCTTTGCGTTATGAAGCCAACAAACTCTACGCGGCGCTCAGTTATGACAAGCGCAAACAAGCCAAAGCATGGCAGTTTGGGTTGAAATATGACTTTGATGCATTTACCTTTTCTACTGCATGGGCTAGGCAAAAAAATGGCTTTGTGGGAAACAATGGCTTTAATGCCATTGAGTTCATAGAAGGTGGACGCATTGATAGCTGGTATGTGGGGGCGTCTATACCTGTTACTACGAATGGTGAGCTGGGTGCACAATGGAGTTTGGCTAAGCCGAATTGGCATTGGCAAGACACCGATCAGAAAGCCAAAAAAGCGCAGGTGTACTCTATGGGTTATCTGCATACTCTATCTGCTCGCACCCAGCTTTACGCTTTTGGCGCCTACGGAAAAAACTATAGCCCTGATGAGATGTTGAGTGCAGACAACCCGAAGAGCCGCCGGGTGGCTATAGGCATTACACATAGCTTTTAAGCAATAAAATTTTGTAAATGCTGGCGCACCACAGACAAAGGCAACTCATAGAGCTGTGATAGGGTATGTACAGTCAAGGTGGTGGCAGCCTCTCCGGCAGCCATCACCTGCCCTTTTTTAAGGAGTAACACCTCATCAGCCACTCTATATGCATGCTCAGGCTGATGAGTACAAAGAAAAATCGCTAGGCCTTGATTTTTTAAACCTCTTATTTGGTCTAGCACTTGGATTTGATGACCAAAATCCAGACTGGCGGTGGGCTCATCAAGTATTAAAGCCTGTGGCTGCTGTGTTAGGGCTCGCGCTAAAAGTACCAATTGCTGCTCACCGCCACTAATTTGAGTGTAATTGCGCTCAGACAGGTGCATAATGCCTAACTGGACTAAACTTTGCTGCGCAATATCATAATCCTCAGCGCTGGGACTGGAAAATAAGCCCAAATGTGCACTACGCCCCATCAGCACCACATCTAACACCCTAAAAGCAAACATACCCGCACTGGCCTGAGGCACATAGGCAATAGTTTGTGCTATTTGTTTACGGCTGCAGAACTTAAGTGAGGTGCTGTTTATGGTAATGTCACCGCCTAGTAATGGCAGTAAGCCCAACGTACTTTTAAATAACGTAGATTTACCGCTGCCATTGGGCCCTAGTAAACATAAGACTTGCCCAGCATACAGGCTAAAGCTAATGTCTTCTCCTATTTTTTTAGGCATATACCCAATGCTTAAGTTATGCGCTTGAATAATAGGCGTCCTCTTACTGGGCACGGTCACTGCCCCGTATGAGCAAATACAAAAAGAAAGGGGTACCAATAATAGCGGTCAACACGCCTAAAGGTAATTCCATTTGGGTGGCATTACGAGCTAGGTTATCCGTTAATAACAAAAAAATAGCTCCCATTAAGAGGGAGGTAGGTAAAAGCCTAGAAAACTCAGACCCAACTAGCAATCGAGCCATGTGCGGAATCACTAAACCTACCCAGCCAATAATACCTGTAAATGACACCGCAGCCGCCGTCATTAAAGTGGCACAAAAAATAAGCCCCACCCGCAAACCGGCGGTGTTTAATCCTAAAGACTGTGCTTCTGTATCGCTAAGACTTAATAAATTAATACGCCAACGCAATAAGTAAACAGGAATTAAACCCAACAACACAAAAGGCAGAGCCCACCTTAATTCAGTGAAGCTCACCGTATTAAGCCCGCCTAAAAGCCAAAAAGTAATGGTAGGCAACTGGGTGTAGGGATCTGCCAGTATTTTAATCAAAGAAATCCCTGCCCCTAAAAATGTACTGACTGCTACCCCAGCCAACACCAAAACCAAAACCGGGTCATGACGCTTATTGGCTAAAGACACGCCATAAACTAAGGCCACAGACCCTAAACCGCCTAAAAACGCCAATAACTGTACACCCACCAAGGGCAAGCTAAGATAAATAGCCACCACTGCCCCCAGACCTGCCCCAGCGGATACACCTAAAATATCTGGTGAGACCAATGGATTTCTAAACATAGCTTGGTAAGTCGCTCCCGCTGCCGCTAAAGAAGCCCCCACTAAAATAGCAGCAGCTAAGCGCGGTAAGCGTAAATCCCACACCACTAAATCAGCCGCTGTGCTCTGCTGGCCTGCTGTATAAAGACTATACAGCACCTCAGAAAAACTCAACGGAAACTGCCCTACTAACAACCCCAATAAAAAAGCGACTGCAAAGGCTATTATTAAACCTAACGTTAGCAAACGATTACGCGACATAACCCCATTTTTACGGTGCATGGTTCGCATAAGCAGCCGGATTATCAAGCAACTCTTGCAGCTGCTTCTCACCGGGATCAAAACCAAAATACAAAATAAACAAATGACGTAACTTATCTATTAATACAGGCTGCTCTTCGTTTTGTAAGCGTGCAGACAGCAAAGCCACACCCAACAAACGATTTACACTAGCCGGCTCATTTAACCAATCAAAAGGCACTGTGGGAGCTATATCTACAGTGGCTATTTCTTCTTTCAAAGAAGCTCCTGTAGCAGTAAATTCTCTTAATACCTCTTGTGCTGCGGTGGCAAGCTGCTGGCCATGACGCTGATGTCCTAATACTGCGCCTAAAACACGAGTCTGCTCAGGGATATCTTGAATATCACCACTCACTAACACATAGGTAATCCCTGTTTGCTCATGCAACTGCTTTGCTTGAGCTAAATTGTTCTCATTGGCATTGCCCATAGCCACAATAATATTGGGCCTTAGCGCCAATAACTGCTCAATAGAAATACTACTTGTACCCTCACCCACATGTCCTACTATCGGCAACTGACGACTAAAATCACTCAACCATCGTAATGAAGCTGCAGACAGCTCAAACGGCCAGCCTAATAACTGCTTAGGCGCCACGCTATTAACCAACACACTGGCTGCCGTGTCTGCAACAAAGATGCGTTTAATTTCTACCGGCTCTGGCAAAACACCAAAAACGTGAAAGAGTGGTGAAGTAACTTTTGGAGGAGCAAGTAGCTGGGGCTTGTCTTGTGCAAATAATATTGGTGATAAACCACTACCAATAAATACTCCCACACTAGCTAGGGCTTTAATTAAAGCACGGCGATTCATGTTAGGCCTTTAAACGATTTTATTATATAAATGATAAATTGAATGAAATGAAATGGAATGGAATGATAAGTAATAGATTATTATGCTGTTGATCTGTATGCAATCTATTATAGGATAGCTTCCTTTATTATCTAGGTGGTTTTATGCTGAACGTGATCTTCCCTTTCATTGGGGGAGTGGGTTTATTTCTGATTGGGATGATGCTGCTTTCTAAAAGCTTAGTGGCTTTTGCCGGGGATACCTTACGTAAAAGCTTAGTGCGTTTTACTGGCACCCCTCTTAAGGCTTTTTCCTCAGGAGCAGTATTAACTGCCATGATGCAGTCTTCTACAGCCACTACCGTCACCCTAATTGGTTTTGTAAGTGCGGGATTAATTTCTTTTAGTCATGCTATTGGTGTGGTGATGGGAGCCAGCTTGGGTAACTCCGCTGCGAGCTGGGTGGTTTCAGGTATAGCCCTTAAAATTAATCTTAGTTTTTATACTTTACCCCTAATTGGCATAGGCGCCCTCTGTAAGCTTCTTTCTAAAGGGAAAGTAGGTGAGCTAGGCATGGCCCTAGCGGGTTTTGGTATTTTGTTTTTAGGTTTACGCACCTTGCAAGATGCCATGACGGGCTTAACCGCCCACGTAGATTTAGCGGCACTGCCAGTGGGCGGCTTAGGTGCCCATTTAGTTATTATGCTAATTGGCTTAGCAATGACGGCATTATTACAGTCCTCTACAGCCGCTATTGCTACGACCCTCACCGCTGTACATGCGGGTGCTATTAGCTTAGATCAAGCGGGTTCCGTTATTGTAGGGGCTGCCATAGGTACTACGCTTACCACGGCATTGGTAAGCATAGGCGCCAGTAATTCCGCTAAACGTACCGCTTTAGCTCATGTGCTTTTTAATCTAGTCACCGGCATCATTGCTATTTTACTGTTGCCTGTGTATTTGTATTTATTAATGCGAGTTGCTAATTATTTTCAAATCACACCTGGCGCAGTGAGTTTGGCAGCTTTTCATAGTTTATTTATTTTATTGGGCGCCGTGCTATTTGCCCCATTTATTGATCAATTTGCTCACCTTATTGAGCGCTTATTACCAGAAAAACCCAACGACCTCACGCCACATTTAGATGATAGTGTACTGGGCGTGCCCAGCCTAGCGCTAGAAGCTGCACAACGCACCATAAATGAAATCTCAGAGGAGTTTTTTATTTTACATGGTCATCTTCTCAGTAATACCGGCTACCCGAAGATAGCACATTTAGCGCCTCAAATTGCCGCCTTAGAAACCGTATTTGATTTTATTTCACGTGTGCAAATTGACAGTAATAATGATGAACTCAACACTATAAAAGTGGCGCAACTCCACGCCGTAGATCACTTAATGCGTTTAGCGGTTAGACAACAATATTTTATTGAAGGTAATCACCATATTAACCAACGTGGCTTTGCTGAGGCCGTAACCTTAGGTCTAGAACAATTGCAGCTTATAGAAGCAGGTTTAACCTCTAATGCACCGGAAGACTGGGTAGAACAGTTAGGATTGATAGCAGAAAAACTAAAAAACCTTTCCGCAAAAACTCGTGCTGTATTACTGCAACAACACGGTCATCCCTCTTCCAATCGTGAAGTGTTATTAGAAACCGATAACTACCGTTGGTTGGAGCGTAATGCGCATCACATATGGCGCATTGGCCACTACCTAAGCCAAGTAAGCCAAAACAACCAAAAGGATTAAGCAAAGGAATCTTTATAATGACAATAATTACGGCAACACATTGCACTCAACTTGACGCAGCGGATGAGTTAGCCCCCCTACGCGATTTGTTTTCTTTACCTAAAAACACCATTTATTTAGATGGTAACTCCTTAGGTGCACAGCCTAAAAATGCCTTAACTAAAGCTCAACACGTCATCACTCAAGAGTGGGGTAACGATTTAATTCAAAGCTGGAATAGCGCGGGTTGGTTTAATTTACCTTTGAGTATTGGTAATGAGCTAGCTCCCTTAATAGGAGCAAATGAGGGCGAAGTGGCCGTTACCGACTCAACTTCTGTTAATATCTTTAAAGCCGTGGCGGCTGCTTTGCACAAGCAAAAAAACCAAACCAAAACAGCACAGCGCCGGGTTATTCTGACAGAACGCAGTAATTTCCCTACCGACATTTATATTATTGAAGGTATTAAACATTTTTTAAATGATGGCTACGAGTTACGTTTAGTGGACTCACCCGCCGAGCTTTATAGCGCCATTAATGATGAAGTAGCTGTGGTGCTTTTAACTCATGTGAATTACCGCACTGGCCATATGCTTGATATGCAGGCTCTCACTGCTCATTCTCACAAACACAACGCTTTAATTATTTGGGATTTATGCCACTCAGCGGGTGCTGTGCCCGTGGATTTAAATCAAGCCAATGCAGATTTTGCGGTAGGTTGCACATATAAATACTTAAATGGTGGCCCGGGTGCTCCCGCCTTTATTTGGGTGTCTAAAAAACATCAAGCTAGTTTTACCCAACCTTTATCCGGTTGGTGGGCGCATCAATCCCCCTTTGAAATGCAAACTTCTTTTCAAGCAGCTGGTGATATACGTGCTGCCTTATGTGGCACACAACCCATTATTTCTCTGTCCTTAATTTCTTCTGGTTTAGCGATTTTCAAACAAACCTCTATGGAGGCAATACGGGCTAAATCCTTAGCTTTAACAGATTTATTTATTAAGCTCATAGAGCAGCGCTGCGGTGATCACGCCTTAACCCTAGAGACTCCACGTGCACATGCAGTTCGGGGCAGCCAAGTGAGCATTGCCCACCCTCACGGCTATGCGGTAATCCAAGCTTTGATAAAACGCGGTGTAATTGGAGATTATAGGGAGCCGCATATTATGCGTTTTGGTTTTACACCGCTATACACCTCTTTTACAGATGTGTGGAATGCGGTAGAAACCCTTGTCGATATTTTAGATAACAAAAAGTACGATGTACGTTTAGAAAAAAATGCCGTTACCTAAGCACCGATTACTGGTTATTTATAAAAACACACAATGACAAAAAAAATATGGGATATTTCCCCTGCTATTTCTAGCCAAAGCCCTGTATTTCCAGGAGATACACCCTACAGCCAAGTGTGGACTTGGCAGCTCACGCAACAATGCCCTGTCAATGTGAGCTCTTTACAGATGTCGCCTCATATAGGCGCTCATGCCGATGCACCACTGCATTATGCCGCAGATGGGCTTAGCGCAGGAGAAATGGATTTAGACCCTTTTTTAGGGCCTTGTAGAGTGATACACGCTATTAACTGTGGCGCTCTCATTCAGCCGCAACACATAGAGCACGCTCTTTTTAAGGTGCCTGCACGTATTTTAGTACGTACCTCCGATAATGCTCCGCCTACTGCTTGGCAGTCTGAATTTACCGCCTTTTCCCCTGAAACTATTGATTTACTCCATGCCCATGGCGTACGGCTTATAGGCATAGATACGCCCAGCATAGATCCAGCCAGCAGTAAAACACTTTGCAGTCATCAGCGCATTTTGTCTTATGATATGCGTGTTTTAGAAAATCTCGATCTACACGCTGTTAAAGATGGTGATTACGAGCTTATAGCCTTACCTCTAAAGCTAGCTGAGGCCGATGCCAGTCCAGTGCGTGCCATTTTGCGCGCACTTTAATATTAAATTAATCAATTAATTATTAAATAAATTACTATAATGACCTTCACTCCCAAGCCAGAAGATATTGTGCATGCCGAAGGCGCGCAGCTGGATTTCTCTAAAGACATGACCTACGGCAGTTATTTACATTTAGATGAAATCTTAAATGCTCAACACCCGCTGTCGCCCGAACACAATGAGATGCTGTTTATTATTCAGCATCAAACCAGTGAGTTGTGGATGAAGTTGATGCTGCATGAATTGACAGCAGCGGTAGAAAACATTCGTCAAGATAGCTTGCCAGAAGCATTTAAAATGCTGGCCAGAGTAGGCCGCATTATGGAGCAACTGGTGCATGCGTGGACCGTACTGTCTACCATGACGCCCCCCGAATACAGCGCGCTACGCCCTTACTTGGCTAAATCCAGCGGTTTTCAAAGCTATCAATACAGACAAATTGAATTTGTCTTGGGCAATAAAAATGCTGCTATGCTCAAACCTCATGCCCACCGTGCTGATCTTTTAAAAATGGTACAGCAAAGCTACGAAGCCCCTTCCTTATATGATGAAGCCATTCATCTTATGCATAGACAAGGCATTGCCATCCCGCAATCCTACCTAGAACGCGACTGGACTGAACCCTACGTGGCTAATAAGGCCATAGAAGACGCTTGGTTAACGGCATACCAAAACCCAGAAAAGTACTGGGATGTTTATCAATTAGGTGAAAAACTGATTGATATTGAAGATGCTTTTAGGCAATGGCGTTTCCGTCATGTGACGACGGTAGAGCGCATTATTGGTTTTAAACGTGGTACGGGTGGTACTTCAGGCGTGGATTACTTACGTAAGATGCTCGATGTGGTGCTCTTTCCTGAACTCTGGAGTCTACGCACCGAGCTTTGATTGATTCATTTAATAATTAGACAATTAACCTAAGGAGAAGAATACGATGAGTATTTCCACATTAAAAACCACCATCAATTCCGCTCAACTCTATAACTCCACCGATTATGGTTTTTCTCATGCAGTACAACAACACAAAGGCCAAACTATACATTTAGCAGGGCAAGTTGCTTGGGACAAAGACTATCAATTAGTGGGAGGTGACTCGATTACAGGCCAAGCAAAGCAAGTGCTTTTAAATATTAAACAAGTACTAGCTGAAGTGGGTGCAGGCCCAGAAAATCTAGTGCGCTTACGTACGTATTTAGTCAACCACACCACGGAAGACATGATGGGGCTCAGCAAAATGATCACGGAGTTTTACGAAGGTCACCTTCCCGCAGCCAACACCATGCTAGGCGTTACCCAGCTAGCCTTGCCCGAGTTTCGTATTGAGATCGAAGGCATTGCCGTAATTCCTACAAAAGATTAAACGCCTTCTGTAGAAGTTAACTCAGACCATAACGGTGGGGTTTTATTGCTTTCAGCTAATTTATCTAAATACGCCTGATGCGCGAGTAACTCTTGCTCTGAGGCCTGAATGACGGGCAAGGTTTTAGGGTCAAAGCGTGTGAGGCTGTCTGCGCCCTCCGCGTCTTGTTCGGCGCTAGCAAAACTCATAATGAGGCTGTCTTGGCCACGGGTCATGGCCAGCCACACATCCGCCAATAACTCGGAGTCTAATAAAGCGCCGTGCAAGATACGATGCTCATTCGATATCTCGTAGCGATCACATAAGGCATCTAGATTATTACGTTTCCCTGGGTGTAATTCACGGGCATACACTAAAGAGTCCGTAATTTTGCCACAATACGCAGTAAAAGGCTTATAGCCAAAACGCACAAACTCCGCATCTAAAAACTTGGTATCAAAGGGGGCGTTGTGAATAATAATTTCATTGCCCGACACAAAGGCGATGATCTCATCAATAACCTCCTCAATAGACGGGTACTGGGACAAAAACTCAGTCGTTAAGCCATGCACATCTAAAGCTTCAGGATCAGAATCACGCCCAGGATTTACATATAAATGCAATTGATTTTCGGGGGCTGTTAGTACCTGTCTATTGGCAATTTCTACACCAGCAATTTCTACTAAACGGTGACCGTCATCCGGATCTAAACCCGTGGTTTCCGTATCTAAAACAATTTGACGCATAATAAATAATCCTGAATATTAACGGCGTGCTTTGGCCTTAGCCGCAATCAATGTGTAAGCCGCGGGCACTACAAATAAAGTGAGCACTGTACCAAAGGTTAACCCCCCCACTAATACCCAACCAATTTGCTGCCGGCTTTCAGCTCCTGCCCCTGAGGCATAAGCTAACGGTAACACGCCCAGCACCATGGCGCCGGTAGTCATGAGTATAGGGCGTAAGCGCATTTCACTGGCGCGCACTACGGCACGGTACAAACCATTGCCTTCAGCCCGTAGTTGCGTGGCAAATTCCACAATTAAAATACCATGTTTGGTGATTAAACCCACTAAGGTAATCAGGCCAATTTGACTATAAATAGATAATGTACCGCCACTAAGCCACAAGGCCAACAAGGCTCCCGTCATAGACAACGGCACAGACAACATAATAACTAACGGGTTACGCCAGCTTTCAAACTGCGCTGCCAAGACCAAGTAAATAAACATCAATGCCATCGCAAAGATGAAATACATGCTGCCAGAGGAATCCCGGAACTCACGTGACTGACCGTCTAAATCGGTTTGTACGGTATCAGGCAAGGTAGTGGCTGCCACTTGCTGCATATGTTCTAACACTTCGCCCAAGGCGTAACCCGGTGCAACCGCCGCCTGCACAATCACTGCTCGTAGACGATTAAAGTGATTTAAAGACTGGGGTGATACGCTTTCTTCAATGGTTAAAAAACCACCTAAAGGCACCATGCTGCCCGCCGCATTACGTACATAAATGTCTAGTATGTCATCGGGATTAGTGCGGTCTTCTTTAGCTACTTGTACAATCACATCGTATTGCTCACCATCCTCTTCAAAACGCGTAACCTGACGCCCTCCTAATAAGGACTCTAGGGTGCGACCCACGGTATCTACCGCTACACCCGCATCGGCCAGTTTGTCTCGGTCAATAATTACTCGCAGCTCAGGCGTATTCAAGCGTAAATCGGTATCTATATTTTGCAAGCCCGGATACTCCGCCAACTCAGCTAAAAAGCCATCCACAATTTGCGCTAATTCTGGATAAGGCGCTTGACTCATAATGACAAACTCCACCGGCTTTGAAGTAGCACGCAGCCCAAATGAAGGTGGATTGGTAGGGAAAGCGCGCACTCCAGATAAGCCACCAAACAAAGGCTGTAAACTGCGAGCAATTTCTTGCTGACTGCGTTCGCGCTCTTCCCACGGCTTTAAACGCAAAATTGCAAACGAATCCGATACCGTAGGGAAGCCAATCACCGCCTGATAACCTGAAGTTTCCGGCTGATCCGCATAAAACTGCTCAATTTTTTGTACATTATTAAGCGTATATTCTAAGGTAGAGCCTTCCGGTGAAGTCACAATGCCAAAAATCACCCCTCGGTCTTCAATCGGGGCTAATTCACTTTTAATAATAGTAAATAAAAACCCACTACCCAGTGCTACCGCTACACCCAATAACAACACTAGGGTTCTATAACGTAATGCTCGCAATAATCCTTTCCTATAAGCCCGCGTTAAGGCTTCAAACCAGCCCTCTATACGTAGATACCATTTACCTGGCTTATGAATGGGACGTAGTAATACTGAACACATCATCGGCGTTAAAGTTAGCGCCACAAAACCGGAAACCAACACCGCCCCCGCTAAGGTCAAGGCAAATTCAATAAATAGCCTCCCGGTGCGCCCCGTCGCAAAAGCCAACGGCGCAAACACCGTTACTAAGGTGAGCGTCATGGCAATCACCGCGCCGCCAATCTCTTTTACTCCTAAAAAGGAGGCACTCACCCTATCCATGCCATTTTCTATGTGCCTATAAACGTTTTCCAACACCACAATGGCATCATCCACCACTAGACCAATTGCCAGCACCATGGCCAGTAAGGTCAAGGTGTTAATAGAAAAACCAAAGGCATACATAATGCCTAAGCCACCGATTAAAGACACCGGTATAGTCACAATAGGAATCAAACTAGCACGTATATTTCGTAAGAAAAACAAAATCACCAACATCACTAACAGCGTGGCTTCAATAATCGTTTTATACACTGAATTAATGGATTGCTGAATAAACACCGAGCTGTCGTAAGTAATAGTCAGCTGCATATTGGCGGGTAGATTTTGATTAATAATTGCTACTTCTTCACGCACTGTGGCTGACAAATCCAAGGGGTTCGCTGTGGATTGTTTAGTTACCCCTATGGTTAAGCTATTTTCACCATTAAAACGGGCTAACACCCGCTCTTCGGCCGCAGCAATGCCGATATCGGCCACATCCCCTAAGCGCACGGGAAAGCCATTGTGGTGCGCCACAATCACGTCTTTAAACTCCTCTTCGGTTTGTAAGTCTGTGGAAGACACCACGGAAAACTCGCGCAGCGTGGATTCAATGCGCCCTGCGGGGATCAGTACGTTTTGCTCACGTAAGGCTTTTTCTATGTCTTGCACCGTCAGATTAAGTCCGGCTAAACGCGCGCGATCTACATTAACGCGCATAGCGGGTAACCGCTCCCCAAAAACGCGTATTTCAGCAGCTCCAGGTAATACCGAAAAGCGCGTTTTTATGTACCTATTAATGTAATCTGAGGCCTGTATAGGGCTGTAATCGCCCATTTGCACTCCTATATAAATAATAGGTGTGGAGTCCGCTTCCACTTTGTTGATGATGGGCTCATCAGCCTCATCAGGTAAAAAACGCTGAGCTCTTGACACTTTATCGCGCACATCGGCTGCGGCGGCATCTGGATCTCGACTTAAGTTAAATTTGATATTTATCAAGCTACGCTCAGAGCGACTGCGCGAGGTCATCACGTCTACCCCTTCGATGCCAGATAATTGGTCTTCTAAGGGTTTGGTGATTTGAGATTCAATTACCTCTGGCGAAGCGCCCTTATAACCGGTAATTACAGACACCACGGGCTCATCAATAGCGGGGTACTCGCGCACACTCAGACGCTCATAAGAAATCAGCCCTATGAGCACAATAAATAAAGACAATACAGTAGCAAACACAGGCCTACGTATACAAAAGTCTGCAATCCACATAATAGGCCGCCTTAGTTTTGGATGTTAATTTTGCTGCCGTCTTGGATTTTTTGTAAGCCAGAAGTAATGACGATGTCATCAGGAGCTAAACCCGTAACTTGCACCCAACCATCACGGCGTATACCAACGATCACCTCCACCCGTTCAGCCACCCCTTCCATAACTCTATATACATACTGGGCTTGCCCAGAAGGCGCAATCGCCGTCTCAGGTACCATCAGACCATTTATTTCATCTAAGTCTAAACTCACGCGTGCAAACTGCCCTGGGCGTAATTGCCTCTCAGGATTCGACACATGCGCGCGCAACACCACCGAACGCCCTTGCTCATCAATCATTGGACTAATGGCAATGACTTGCCCCATAAACTCTTGGCCAGCTTGTGCATCTAAGCGTAAATGTACCGGTAAGCCCACGGCGATTTGTGCTAAATAACGCTCTGGAACGCGTATATCTATTTGTAATTTATCAATGGAAGCCACACTGACTATGTCGTCACCGTTACTGACATAATCGCCTACATTCACATAGCGCAAACCTAAAACTCCATCAAAGGGGGCCTTAATTTGACTTTTATCAATTCTGGTTTTGATGATATTGACTTCGGCTGCCGCCACAGCGCGTTCACTGTTAGACTCGTCCTGAGCTTGTGCGCTGATAAAACCTTCTTTACTGAGTTTTTGCGCTCTATTTGCTCGACTTTGGGCCAAAGCCAATTGGGCTTGAGCTTGCTGTAATTCAGCTTCTAATAAATCCGTATCCAGTTGCACTAACAGGCTGCCTTCAGTGGTAGCGGTGCCTTCTTCAAAAAGAATCTTCGCGATACGACCACTACTTTCTGCGCGTAACATAGCAGACTGCTGCGCCATCAAAGTACCTACTGCTGTCACTTGTTGTGTCAGACGTTGGGATCGTACTGCTGCGACTTCCACGCCTACTCCCAGATTTTGAGCCGCTGCTGGCGCTATGATAAGCACTGTTATTAAGCCTATTAGCCAATTTTTCATATTTGCTCCACACCTAAATTAGCGAGCTCATCTGCGCGCTCATTACCCGGATCCCCCGTATGGCCGCGTACCCAATGCCACTGCACCTGATGCTGTTCACACAACGCATCTAAGCGTTGCCACAAATCCGCATTTTTTACTGGCTTTTTCGCTGCCGTACGCCAACCGCGCTGCTTCCAGCCGGTTATCCATTCAGTCATGCCCTTTTGTACATATTGAGAATCCGTATAAATGTGTACTTCACAAGGCCTTTTCAATAAGGCTAAGGCTTCTATAACCGCCAATAGTTCCATTCTATTATTCGTGGTGCTGGCTTCACCACCATAGATTTCTTTTTTATGGGCTCCATACTTCAGTAAAGCGCCCCAACCACCGGCACCCGGATTGCCTTTGCAGGCACCGTCAGTCCATATTGATATTTTGTTCATTTTTTCTGTTTGTTAGCAGTAGCAGTTTGATGAGCCGCCGTTTTGGCTGGGGGTTTTTTGGACCAATCCATGCCTACTAAGGTCATATTAGTAACGCGTTTGGTAGCTTTGATGGCATAAACAGCACCCAGCATAGACCACCAGCGGGCACCTAGTTTATCCATAAACCGCCAGCGCTGCAGCCAGCGATCTTCTAAACACAGCGGGCTGAAGCAACCAGTAATCTCTTCGGTAACTTCAAAAGACAACACCTCCAACCAATCAGCGGTGCGCCAAGGCGGAATTTGATACTGAGGCTCTATGGGCAACATATATTCCAACCCAGGCAAGCGATCACGCCCACCCCACAAGCTCCACGGGTTAAATCCACTAATTACCACTTGGCCTTCTGGGACCAAAATGCGCTGCACTTCACGCAACACTTGATGCGGATCACTTGAAGTTTCTAGCACATGCGGTAAAACTAATAGGTCGATGCTTTCATTAGCAAAAGGTAGATGCTCTGCCTCGCATAAGAGCAACTGAGCGCCGGCCGCCACGGTTTGTGCAGGATCGTAGCGGTGGGTATACCATTTATGTAAGATTCGGTTATTAGAAAGTAAGTCCCAATGCGGCATGCCTATTTGTATGGCATGATAACCAAAGACATTGCTGAGCCACTGATTAATGTGTTGCTGCTCCCAATTCAGTGCGTAGCAGCCAGGATCGGTGCTAAACCATTGTTTTAATGCTGCTATTTGCTCGTGATCCATCACACTCATCTCTCCTTAGATTTTATTGTTTGTTATGAAAAACCAACTACATGCCATTTCCGCCTTTAATGATAATTACATTTGGCTATTACATAATCAACAGCATGGGGTAGTGGTAGACCCGGGTGATGCCAATCCCGTCATAGCCACCCTCAACGAGCTAGGCGTAGATTTAGATGCTATTTTAATCACCCACCATCACCATGACCACGTAGGCGGTATTGAGGAATTAAAACAACATTTCCCTAAAGCGGTGGTGTATGGACCAGCCTTAGAGTCTATACCTAAACGTGAACACGCACTCAAAGAAGGCGATGAAGTCGAATTACCCAATCTACACCTCACTCTTAAGGTACTAGATATCCCCGGCCATACGGCCGGACACATTGCTTACTTTGGCTATAATCAAGATGAACCTGTGCTGTTTTGTGGCGACGCTTTATTTTCAGGCGGTTGTGGCCGGCTTTTTGAAGGTACAGCCGCTCAAATGGTAGAGTCTTTAAACAAAATAACCGCTCTACCTCCCACCACTTTAGTTTGTTGTGCCCATGAATACACCTTATCTAATTTAAACTGGGCACTACAGGTAGAGCCCAATAATGTAGACCTACAAAACTATCATGCAAAGGTAGTTACGCTACGCGAAAATGAACAGCCCACACTGCCTTCCACCGTAGGTCTAGAAATACAAATCAATCCCTTCTTGCGCACGCATGTGCCAGCGGTACAATCGAACGCTGCGGCCTACAGCCAGCGACAAGCCTTAGACAATACTGACGTATTCGCTCAATTACGCGAATGGAAAAACCACGCCTAATCTACTACTACCCATGCCTATGCCTATTAAACTCTCACGCATTGTTGCGATCGGCCTTATTACCCTTTTAGCCGGCTGTGCTACTCAGCATAAACAGATCGCTACCGGGCCCCAAGTGGCCTCTGACACCTCCAGAACCATTGATCTCACTAACCCCGCCACTGATATGTGGGACCGCATCCGCCGTGGTTATGCAATTCCTAATTTACGCACCGATCTAGTAGACCAATGGACAGACTACTACGCTCGCAATGCCCGCTCAGTATCTGTGATGAGTGAACGGGCCAGTAAATATCTCTATCATATAGTGGATGAATTAGAACGCAGAGGCATGCCCACTGAACTGGCTTTGCTGCCTTTTGTGGAAAGTGCTTATAACCCTACCGCTTATTCTAAAGCGCACGCCTCGGGTCTATGGCAGTTTATACCCGGCACCGCCAAGGACTTCAACCTAGAGCAAAACTGGTGGCAAGACCAGCGTCGTGACCCCATTGCCTCCACTGAGGCAGCACTGGATTATTTAGAGTATTTATACGATTTCCAAGGCGATTGGTATTTAGCGTTGGCTTCGTATAACTGGGGTCAAGGTTCTGTACGCCGAGCGATGGAGAAAAATGAACGTGCAGGCTTAGGTACGGATTATTTATCTTTATCTATGCCAAATGAAACCAGTAACTATGTGCCTAAACTGCAGGCCATTAAAAACATCATTACTGACCCAAAAAAATATGGTATCACCTTACCTAAGGCCCATAATGAGCCCTATTTTACTACTATCACACGCAATGATCACATAGATATAGAAGTAGCGGCTGAGCTAGCTGAAATGTCTATAGATGATTTTAAGTTTCTAAATCCCTCTTATAATCGCGACACCATTCCCGCTCACAGCGCCACCTTGTTATTGCCTAAAGATAAAGCCGATATCTTTAAAAATAATATACAACGTTATCAAGGACGTCTAAGCAATTGGGACACCTATGCGCCTCGTGCGGGTGAGTCCTATGCAGAAATTGCAAAACGCTACGATATGGAGCTTAGCCAATTACGTGCTATTAATGGTTTAGGCAGCAAACAACATACGGCCTCAAGCTCCCAATCTTTATTAGTGGCTGCACCTAAAACCACTGATCTTATTGCAGACCCTTTAGGCGTGCAACTGGCTTCTTTAACCAATACAGCGGCCTTAGCCGCAGCCAGTGCGGTTCCCGCTCCGTCAGCAGCTGTTCAAGCTAGAGCGCGAACTCAAGCCAATACCAACGCCACTCGCACCCACACAGTACAAAAAGGCGATACACTCTATCGCATTGCGCGCCGCTACAACACAACGGTGCCTACCCTCCAACAATTAAATAAACTAAAATCCACCCATCTTGCTCCCGGAACACAATTACGTCTTCCAGGTCCAAGCAGGGGTTAAACCTATTTTACTGATTCAAAAGGAACTCTACGCATGGCTTTTCTTCGTGGTAAACGCATTTTAATTACTGGCGTTATTTCAAATCGCTCTATTGCCTACGGGATTGCCCGCGCCTGTAAACAGCAAGGTGCTGAAATTGCTCTCACTTATGTGGGTGAACGCTTTAAAGAGCGGGTAGAAGGCTATGCCGCCGAGCTGGGCACAGATATTGTTCTACCTTTAGATGTGGCCGAAGATCAACAAATCACCGATGTGATGACTGAGCTACAAAAACACTGGGATGGTTTAGATGGTTTGGTACACGCCATTGGTTTTGCACCTCGTGAAGCCATTGGGGGCGATTTTCTTGATGGTTTATCACGAGAGGCTTTTGCCATTGCGCATGATATTTCCGCCTATAGCTTTCCAGCTTTGGTAAAAGCCGCGTTACCTATGCTGGAAGGTCGTAATAGCTCAGTGCTCACCCTCACCTATTTAGGTGCAGAAAAAGCCGTGCCCAATTACAACACCATGGGCGTAGCTAAAGCCGCATTAGAAGCTTCTGTGCGCTATCTGGCTGCTTCTTTAGGACCTAAAGGCATACGTGCCAATGGCATTTCTGCCGGTCCGATTAAAACCTTAGCTGCCAGTGGCATTAAAGACTTTGGTCAAATCTTAAATTTTGTAGAAAAAAATGCGCCCTTACGCCGTAATGTCACCATTGAAGACGTGGGTAACGCCTCCGCCTTTATGTTGTCTGATTTGGCTGCCGGTATTACTGGTGAAATCACGCACGTAGACGCTGGCTTTAACGCCGTTATCCCTGGCATGAACGAGTAAAACCATGAAAACCCGTATCTTGCTCTCTGAGTCCACTGACCCTTGGTTTAACCTAGCGGTAGAAGACACGATTTTTCGCTCTATGTCTGCAGAGCAGCGAGTGCTATTTTTGTGGCGTAATGCCGATACTGTCGTGATTGGCCGTGCGCAAAATCCGTGGCGCGAATGCAAAACAGAGCGTATGGCCGCTGATAAAGTGAAATTAGCCCGTCGCCAAACCGGTGGCGGTGCGGTATTCCATGATTTAGGCAATACCAACTTCACTTTTATGGCAGGCAAGCCCGAATACAATAAAGACGTGTCCACCGCCATTGTCTTAGCCGGTCTACATAAACTCGGTATTAACGGCAGGGAAAAAGGCCGTAATGATCTGATATTAGAAGATGAAAAAGGGGTTCGTAAATTTTCTGGCTCAGCCTACCGAGAAACGTTAGACAGGGGTTTTCATCATGGCACGCTACTGCTAAGTGCGGATCTTAGTCGTTTGGCTGACTATTTAAATCCAGACCCTAAAAAGCTCCAAGCCAAAGGCATCACTTCGGTGAAATCACGGGTTATTAACTTAGATGAAATTAAACCGGATATTAATCACGCGCAGATCTGTGAAGCCATCATGCAAGCCTATTGTGAGTATTATCAACAAACGGTAGAGCCTGAAGTCATCTCACCACAAGCCTATTTAGACTTACCGGGCTTTGAAGAAAAATTTGCCCTGCAAAGCAGTTGGGACTGGAATTTTGGCCAGTCGCCGGCCTTTACTCATAATATGGATGAGCGCTTTGCGTGGGGTGGCGTAGATGTATATCTGGAAGTAGAAAAAGGCGTGATTCAACAAGCCACCATTTTCGGTGATATGCTGGACCCTCATCCCATGGAACGGCTAGCCGCCAAGCTGCACGGCTTACCTTATAAGCCTAAAGCTATTGAAGCTTGTATAGATCAGCTCTGCGAAGAGCTACCTCAGGCCGCTGCTGCTGAGTTAACTGAGTTTAAGCAGTGGTTTATGGCGCAGATCGCCTAACTTCAAAAAAAAACCACCATCCCAATCTCATGCAGATTAGTTATAGACAACTCAAAGGTTTTATTGCATTAGTTGAGGAGAAAAACTTTACTTATGCAGCAGAGAGAGTGCACATTACTCAATCTGCACTTAGCCAAATGCTAAAAAAGCTCGCCTCACAATTATCGTGCGAGCTGTATGAGCTCAAAGGACGTAAAATAGTCTTCACCGATGCTGGCCACAAGCTGTATCAAGAAGCGCGTTATATTGTGAACCGTCTAGACAATCTAGTAGAAGAAAACCACGCACGCCAACACGGCTATAACCGATCATTAGTGGTATCTTCACTCTATACCTTATGCGCCACACTCGCGCCACAAACTCTAAACGTACTCAGAAAACGCTATCCAGATTTTACCTTTAGGCTAATAGAAGAAAGGGTCAACGATATTACTTCTTCTGTACTAGAAGGGCGAGCTGATATTGGTATCAGCACAAATCCGCACCACAACGAATTAGACTTTGATTTGCTGTTTAGAGATTATCTTTGTTTTGCTTGTAAGTCTGACCACCCTCTAGCAAATCACGAAACCATTAGCTGGGAGCAAGCTCATCAATACGGCAGCATTGGCGTTAGCCCAGGAAACAGTTTACGCACCCTGGCAGATGAGGCTTTCCAACGCATAGGCCTCACTTATGAGCCTGAGTTTAGCGCTTCACATACCTCCACTTTACTTGGCATGATTGCCAGTGGTTTAGGCTCCACCATTCTCTCTTCTACCATTGGCGATTTGAATCAAAATAATCAAATTCGCTTTATTCCTATCACTCAACCTCTACAGTATCGCTCAATTGGGTTGATTACTCGTAAAGAAACTCATCGCCCATTAAGCGATGAGTTTACTCTTATACTGAAAAAACTAGTGGCTGACTCAGACTTTTTTACATAGGGCCCACTGGCAAGCCCATAAGTATATAAAACAAGAATATACCACCCCACCCTACAAATAGCACCAATGAGTAAGGCACCATCATTGCTAAAAATGTGCCAAATTTCACATGGGAATTGTATTTAGCTATTAAGGCTAAAACCATGGGGATATATGGATTTGTAGGAGAAATAATATTGGTCGTAGAATCCGCAATACGATACCCCATTTGTGTCACCTCAGGCGTCACGCCTAACAGCATAAACAAAGGGATAAAAACAGGAGCCATAATTGCCCACTGAGCAGAACCACTAAATACAATCATATTCATTAAAGCCGTTAACACCATAAATGCAGCCATCATAAGCAGTTTGGGCATTTCTATGGTTGAAATCCAATCGGCTCCATTCACAGCGATATAAATCGCTAAGTTTGACCATTGAAACCAAGCAATAAACTGGGCAATAACGAACACCAAAACAATATAACCCCCCACTCCTTTAAGAGAGCTTGCCATTAAATCAGGTATATCTTTAGCTTGTTTTATAGTGCCAGCCTTCCAACCATAAATAACGGCATTCATAATGAAAAATGCCATAATGACGGGAATAATTCCTTTAAGAAAAGGAGAAGGCACTAAACCACCTTCTGCATTACGCAATGGTGAATCATTAGGCCATAACAGAGCCAATAGCAGAGCAATGAAAACTAAAGATGCAATCCCAGACCACTTAAGTGCTTTTATTTGCTGGGGGGTTAATGTAAATGATTGTTCTTCTTCAACCTCAATGGCTTGCATTTTACTTGTAAAACGAGGCTCTATATATTTATCTGTAAGTAAGGTACCCATAATGACCAAAATGGGAACCGAAATCAGCATAAAATACCAGTTGGCTGCAGGGCTAACTTCTACGTACTCTACAATGGCTGAAGCTTCTGTAGAAATACCCGAAAGTAATACGTCCGTACCCGCAATGAATACATTTGCGGTAAAGCCAGCGGCTACCGCTACAAAACCTGCTGCTATACCAACAATAGGATTACGATTCGTGGCACTAAAGATAATCCCAGCTAAAGGCGGTACTAAAATAAAAGCGGCATCAGAAGCCAAGTTACCAATGATACCCGTTATAAAAATACTTGCCGTCACAAACTGAGGCGGTGCATTCAGTAACGAGTGCTTAATCGCACTATCTGCCAACCCTACTTCTTGCAACAAGCCTACCGCTAACATCATACATAACACCAAACCTAAAGGCTTAAATGAAATGAAGTTATCCACGGTAGACTGTAATATATAAACTAAGCCTTCACCGCTTAATAAATTTTTCACTTGGATCATCTCACCAGTAGACGGATTCGCTACTTCGCCCCCGCTTAGAGATAACAACCAGGAAAAAAACATGACTCCTATACAAAGAAAAATAAACAAATAAAAAGGATGAGGCATTTTGTCCCCAAACTTTTCAATTCTATCAATCATAGACGCGCGAGGTCGCGTACTTTGTGAAACAGAGGCTGTCATGATTCACGTACTCCTTTGGTAAGAAAGGGTTACACCTTGATATTGTTTTTTATTACTGCTCTAGTACTAAATTAATGAAATAAGCAGCGCCTATAGGCAAAACCTCGTCATTAAAATCGTAAGTATTATTATGCAGACCTATTTCACAGCCTGCTTCATCAGCTACACCATTACCAATAAAGCCATAGCAACCTGGTACTTCCCGAAGAAAATAAGAAAAATCCTCACTGGTCATTTTCGCTTCACAGTCTGGGTTAACCTTTGCTTGCCCTACTGTTTTTTTAGCCGCTTTGATTGCTTTTTCTGTCTCCGCTACTGTATTTATAGTGGGAGGATGAGAGATAGGTCCAAGCCTAATCTCAGCACTCATTCCATGAGCTTGAGCGCTGTGATCCACTAATTGCCTTAGTTTTTCAATTAGGCTATTGCGTGTATTTTGATGTAATGTGCGAAAGGTGCCACTCATATGGGCTTGTGCAGCAATAGCGTTTGTGGTTTCACCACAATGCAATTGCGTAACCGAAACAACTAAAGGCTCAAAAGGACTGTAAGTGCGACTCACTATACCTTGAATCCCTTGGTAAATATGGGTGGCAACCAAAAGAGGATCTTGCGTGGTATGAGGTAAACCTGCATGACCACTTTTGCCTTCAATCGTAATAAATAAACGATCTGAGCTGGCCATAATAGGC
Source organism: Paenalcaligenes sp. DL 309 (assembly GCF_057475285.1). Lineage (NCBI taxonomy): Bacteria > Pseudomonadati > Pseudomonadota > Betaproteobacteria > Burkholderiales > Alcaligenaceae > Paenalcaligenes > Paenalcaligenes sp. DL 309. The sequence continues at coordinate 14,763 of NZ_JBYBKW010000008.1, read as the reverse complement.
CCCGTTTTAAAAGCAAAATGCCCAGCGGGTATGCCGGGCATATTATGCAATGCGTAACAAGCATCTAAAGGGAATTTCTGCAAAAATCCTTCTGCAACCATTGTTTCAGCTCCGCCACGTCCTTCTTCAGCCGGTTGAAATATCAACACGACTTTTCCAGAAAACTGACGTGATTGTGCCAAATAACGCGCTGCTAGTAACAGCATGGTAGTGTGGCCATCATGACCACAGGCATGCATTACCCCTTCATGGGTGGAACGATAAGCAAACGTATTTTCTTCATGTATAGGTAAGGCATCCATATCAGCGCGCAGGCCTATGGTTTTACCTTCACCTAACTTTCCGTAAATAACGCCTACCACAGCAGTTTTAGCAAAATCAGTGGAAATTTCATCCACACCGTATTTTTTTAATTCTGCTAATACCAAAGCTTGGGTATGCGTCTCCTCAAATCCTAGCTCTGGATGTTGATGTATTTTATGTCGAAGGCTTGTAGCCTCTGGTAGCCAAGGCTTTAAAGTATTTATAAGATTCATCTTTCTCTCCTCCTGAGATAGATATAACCTTAATACTCTTTCCTAAGCAAACCAACTTGCTACTAACTCTATTAATATAACTAATAGTTAATGATCATTAGCCTCTGGGAAAATCACCACCTCTTCCCCTTCTTGCCATTGTTTATATTTCAGCATAATTTGCTTAAAGCGCGCAGAGTCTAAAAAGCGCTGTAGCCAACTTAATAAATGTGGCCAGTCTTGGGCTTTAAACCAATTAATATCCGTATGCGCGTACTGACGTACAAAAGGCGCAATAGCAATGTCTGCCACACTAAGGCGGCTACCTAATAAGTATTCATGCTGGCTTAAACGTTGATTTAGCTCTACTAATAGGGCATTGGCAGCGGCATCGCGGTGCTGTGCAGCAAAGGCTTCAGGGCTGAGCTCAGCGTGCTCTTCGGTATAACGTGGTGGGTATTTATAACGATCTAAGCCGTGTTTAAAAGCACCATCATTTAGAGCAATAAGACTTTTAGCAATTTGTAGCTGAGCTTCCTCAGTAGGTAACAACTGCTCTGGATCTGCTTGGGCTAAGGCCCAAAACATAATATCTAGGCTTTCGTCTATCAGCTCACCACTGGGTAAAAGCAACACAGGTACCGTGCCTTTAGGGGAGATTTCCAACATATGAGCAGGCTTATCGCGCAATACCACTTCTCTGAGCGCTACGCTTAAGCCTGAAGAAGCTAAGGCCAATCGCGCCCGCATGGCGTAGGGGCAGCGTCTGAACGAATAAAGTAGGGGTAAAGAATGTGCAGTAGTCATACCACACATTCTACACTAAGCACTGTTTTAGTTTTCAGCTTGTAACTGCGCTTGACGCGAGCGCTCGGCCAGCTCGGCTTGGCGCTGACGTTTTTGCTCTTTAAGCACTTCCATGGGTGCACCCACATGGCGTTCTTGGCGCTCTTTGGCAAGTAACATTTGCTTTTGACGTTCACGTAAACGAGCTAATTTTTCATCATCTAAGGATCCATGGCAATACGGACAGCTGACGCCTTCTTCAAACTGTGGCAAGGCTCTTTCCGCTTCACTCACAGGCATACGACACGCCCTACAAAAGCTATAATCACCCCGCGCTAACCCATGACCTACAGAAACGCGCTCATCAAATACAAAACACTCGCCTACCCAAGTGCTTTGATTTTCCGGGATTTCTTCTAGGTATTTGAGAATACCGCCCTGCAAATGATAAACCTCCTCAAAGCCTTGAGAACGCATAAAAGCCGTGGATTTCTCACAACGAATCCCACCCGTGCAAAACATTGCCACGCGTGGATTACCCGCTAATACACCACCCGGCTTGCGCTGCTCAGCCACCCACTCCGGAAATTGAGAGAAGCTATCGGTTTTAGGATTAATGGCATTTTTAAAGGTGCCTATACCTACCTCGTAATCATTACGCGTATCTATCAGTACCACATCAGGCGCATTAATAAGATCATTCCACTCAGCTGGCGGCACGTATTTACCTACCATTTCAGCGGTTTTAAGATCTGGTACACCCAAGGTAACGATTTCTTTTTTAAGTTTAATTTTTAATCGATAAAAAGGCCTTACATCTGCCCAGGCCTCTTTGTGCTCTAGGCTTGCCATACGTGGGTCAGCACGTAAGTAATCCAATAACTCACGCACCCCTTGCTCTGGGCCGGCAACAGTGCCATTAATGCCCTCACGGGCTAAAAGCAAGGTACCTATAATGTCGCGCTGCTCACAGAAATCAATTAGCGGTTGCTGTAAGCTTTCATAATCTTCTAACTCTACAAAGTGGTAGAGTGCTGCTACTAAATATTTAGCCATGGTCTCTTTATATCAATTCAAACGTAGGTAATTATTAATAATACCTGTTTTGGACGCTTCTTAGGTTGCGCTCGCGCAAACAGTCCTAAAAAAGCCTATGCTTAATATCTAAAAATCATCAATCATTGTATGTAATATTTTATGGACTCCTTAACTCAAGCTGTACTAGGCGCTAGTATTACAGGCGCTATGCTAGGCCGTTATCATGGCCGTAAAGCTGTCATAGCGGGCGCCGTATTAGCTACCTTGCCCGACTTAGATGTATTTATTCAATACGCCGATCCAATTAGCTCCATGACCTATCACCGAGGTTTTAGCCACTCGGTAATTGTGCTGTCTGCTTTCTCTTTATTTGTGACGGCTGTTTGGCGCGCCATCAAACCTGATAAGCGCTATGGCATAGGATGGTTATTTTTAGCGATTTGGCTGGCCTTGGTCACGCATCCTATTTTAGATGCCTTTACTGCCTTTGGTACGCAGCTGTGGTGGCCATTTACTCCTATACCGGCCTCTTGGGCTAGTATTTTTATTATTGACCCTATTTACACTATCCCCTTGAGTGTGGGGGCATTTGCAGCGTTATTTGCTGGTGTGGGTCCGCGCACGCAAAAACTGCTGAACTGGGGCTTAATCCTTAGTACCATTTATTTAGCCGCTACTTTTGGGGCTAAGCAGTGGGCGGAGCATAAAGCCTTGGTGCAGTTGGGCGCGCATGGCGCACCCACTACGGAGGTTTATAGCACCACCATGCCCTTTAATAGTTTGCTGTGGCGGGTGATGACACGCGATGAGAATCAACAATGTGAAATGATTGTGAGCCTCCTGGACTCCAGCAGTCAGCCTAATGAATACCTTTGCTTAGAGCATAATCACTATTTATTGCAAGCGGTACCCAAGTCTGAGCAAATAGACCGTTTGCGCTGGTTTACCGGTGATTGGGTCAGGTTTGATGAAAAAGATGATCTGCTCATTATGACAGATATACGTCTGGGTGCTGGGATAGGGCTGCATCACTTTAGATTTGTGGTGGCAGAAAAAACCCCTTATGGCCAGTGGGATACAGTGGTACCGTATCGTTGGCCAGAAAGGGTGAGTATGAAATTACTCAAACCCATATTAAAACGGGTTTACCAGCAACAGCCACCTTTGCCTTTAAAAGACTGGGTGACTGAGGCCGATATGGGCGCTATGACTTCTTCGCTTTAGAGGCTTTCTTGGCCGCTTTTTTAGCGGCCTTTTTTGCCGCCTTTTTCACTGACTTCTTGGTAGCTTTGGTGGCTTTTTTAGCGACAGTGTTGGCTACAGGCACACTGGTGCTAGCCTCGGCTACAGATTTGGCTTGGGTTTCAGCTGCGGCTGCTGTTTTGACTTTTAGCTCTTGTAGCGCCGCTTCAGCAGCAGTGACTTTCTTAGCATGCTCAGCCGCCTTCGTTTCAGCTTCTGTAGCTTTCTTGGTTTGCTCTGCCGCTTTGGCTTCGGCCTCTGTAGCTTTCTTAGTTTGCTCTACCACTTTGGCTTCGGCTTGAGCTGCTTTACTTTCAGCGGCTGCCGCTTTAGCTTCAGCTGTTTGAACCTTCTCTGTTTGAATGAGTAAGGCTTGCTGGGCTTCTGCTAAGGCAGCTTCTCTGTCTGCTTCTAGAGCTATTTTTTTCTGTATTTGTTGCTCACGCTCAGTTTGAATTTTAGCAGCTATCTCTGCTGGTGGATTCCACTGACTGCAAAGTTGTAAGGCGCAAGCAATCTCTGCATAACGTTTATGCGTTTGCTCATCAGTGTGCAAAATATCTTTTAAACCCGCAATGGCTTCTACCGTGCGCCAAATACCGGCACGCTGCTCTTGATTCGGCACCAGTTTAGGCAATGCGTTAATGGCCTCTTCGGGGTGCATAGTCACAATACGCCATTGCTGACGTAACAGACGTTTCACCGTAGCCAAATCCGGAATGGTATAGCCTTCATCACTATGACTTCTTGCTAAGTTTTTGATGAGGTTAAAGGCGCGTTCGTCTACAAACGTTTCTTCACCCGCCATATAGATTAAAATACGAGCAAAGGCTTCAGCGGTGCCCCCTTGATCAACCTGAGCCTTGGTGAGCTCTAAGCGTAGTTGGTGTAATTCCTCATGCAAGGCGCTATCGCTGTGTAACAAACCACGCCTATTATCACATTTAGGCTTATCTAAACCCACCATGGCACGTAACCACGTATTACCGTAAATGCTGTGAAATAGAGTTTCTACACTACGATCTCGCATATCTCGCCACGTATCGAGCCCAGTGACGATCACTTCATTCATGGCTTGCTCAGCAGCCAAAAAAATATTATCTTCCGATACTGGCTGACGCTCTTCTTTCACCTGTTCTGCTAAAGGCTGCATAGCCAAAGCCATAGGATTCATGCTAGACCAGATATAGTGCGCTAAACGTCTAGGGTGAAAATCGCGCGAGGCTTTACCAGTCCACGAGTTGCTAAGACTGCGAATAATAGGCGATAAAGTCAGATCATAGGCATGCTGATTAATTTTTGAAATGCGATCTACCACTTCAAAATCCGCCTCTTCCTCACGACCATCGTCTAAGGCTTCTAAGTCTTTTAGTTTACGTGGTTCAAAAGTCACTACGTGACGGCCTTTAATCCACTCTTGGTGCGGAGTATTGGGATGCAAATCCTCAATGCGTGCCTCGTATAAACCCGGTGGTAGTAGCTCTACTAAATCTAAGGCTCCTGTTAATGCCTCGTGCTCACGGCTAGCAATACCCGAAGACACAAAAATCCCTAAATGCCCCGTGCTCTCATGCAAACTATAAACAATCACTTGCTCATGAGCCTGTAGGTCTTCATCACTGGCGTACATATCAGGTATCCAGTTTAAAGCTTGCGAAGGCGGTGTTATGTTGTCGGCCTTGGAGGCAAATACAATAATGGGGCTGCGAATATTTCGCATATTGATGTTGCCATTGGATGTGGGATCAGGCAGTTCAGCGCGTGCGAGTTTATTACCAATGAAAAGGTTTTGTGTGATCCAATCAATCTCTTTGCGCGTCATTGAAAAATGACCCGCCCACCATTTCTCAAAGCCTAAGTAACGCTCTACCTCGGTATCAATCTGAGAATAAAGTCGGTAGGGTTTTTTCCACCAGGTATTAGCGGGATCCAGCTTCTCAAAGTTCTCAACGAGATGCACGCCATCAAAAATACCGTGACCTAAGTCTGCAGCCAATGAGCTAGTCCAAGAGCCACCCAGCATACCTCCTGTATAGCGCATGGGGTTTTGACCTGACTCGCCTGACCAATACGATAAAGGGGCTCCCGCTAGCATAATAGGCCCTACTAGTTTAGGTGCTACGCTGGCTAACATCATCAACGCCCAACCACCCTGACAGTTACCTATAAGAAAAGGCCTGCCTACCTTGGTGTAATCATGGCGCTCTATGATCACTTCTAAGAAGTGCTTTTCCGCCATTAAAATACAATAAATACTTTGATCAGGCTCGGGCTCAGGACCAAAGGTAACAAAGTAACAAGGATGCCCAGCGGCTAAAGCTACGCCAATTTCAGAGTGCACCTTAGAGCCAGCTACGCCTGGCCCATGCCCGGCACGCGGGTCAATAATCACAAAGGGACGCGCATTAGGATCAGTAGGCATATGCGCGGGCGGCACAATACGCAACAGCCCGTAATTAACGGGATTAGGCAATTCACGCCCATCCACAATCATTTCATGATCAAACACTAATACAGGCGGCTTGCCTTCATTGGCGTGTTCTACGTATTGATCGCCACTTTGACGCATCACATCTAAATAAAGTATGCCACGCTGCTGTGCATCGCGTATGTATTCCATGGCCTGCTGGCCAATATCATTAAACATCAATTTTTCGCTCCTGTAGTTGCAGATTGCTTAACCCATAGAGCCCATAGTTTGACGCAGTCTACGGTGTGCTAATACAAAAAACACCACACCAATTATTGACATCATTAAAAACTGTGGCCAAACCATAGTCATATTTGCCCCGCGCAATAGAACCGCTTGCGCGTAGGAAACAAAATGCAGAGTTGGTGTACCCGACATAATCCACTGCACCACATCTGGCATGCTTTCACGTGGGGTCACCGCTCCAGATAATATTTGTAAAGGCAATAACAAAATAATCGCCATTAAACCAAATTGCGGCATGGTTTTTGCTAAGGTGCCTAGATAAATCCCAATAGATGTGGTGGCAAATAAATACACAATGGTGCCCAGCGCAAATAACCACGCAGATCCCACCACATTAACACCTATAACCCCTTTAATCATAACGTATAAGGCAAATAGTGCAGCGCACAATACTACTATACCCATTGACCAGACTTTTGACAGCATAATTTCTAAAGGAGTAACTGGCATGACCAGTAAGTGTTCAATCGTGCCGTGCTCACGCTCACGTATTAAGGCCGCTCCCGTTAAAATAATGGACAATAACGTAATATTATTAATCATCCCCGTGATGCCACCAAACCAAGAGGCGTAAAGATTGGGATTAAACAACACCCTTTGCACGAGTTCTACGGGCGATGTGACTTTTCCTCCACTGGGTCTATCTATAAATAATAAAACCTCTGAGCCCAAAATATTTTGTATATACGCCGAGCCCACCAAGGCTTGACTTTGACGAGTCGCATCCACATTTAACTGTAAGGCAGGGTTTTTGCCCGCTTGTACATCGCGCTCAAAATTAGGCGGAATATTTAACACAAAAGTATCAGTGCCCATATCCATGCCCGTATCTATGTCCGCACGGCTAATAATACGTGGCGGCAAAAAATACGGTTCGTGCAAAGCATCAATTAAGCGAGCCGATAAAGTGGATTGATCTTCATCCACTACAGCAATGGCGGCTTTATTTAAAGAGTCAGGCTTAGCCTTAGAGTTTGAGTAAATAGCCCCACTAAACATAAAAATGATGAGTATCACTAAGGCTATATCACGCCCTAAGCTATAAAACTCTTTAATGCCTAAATGATAAATAGTGGCCAAATGCTGTTTTAGTCGTTGCATGCCCATGCCTATTTCTCCTGCTTTTTCAGCAACAATACCGACAAGGTAGTAAGCACTGGAATGGCAATAATTAGGGGGTAAAACGAATAACGCAGATCACTAAAACCTAAAGCTTTGGAAAAAGTCCCTCTACTAATAGTTAAATAATGCGAGGTGGGATAAATCTCTCCCATAAAAGCCCCAAAGCCTTGCAGAGAAGACACGGGATCTACCATGCCAGAAAACTGAATGGCAGGAATTAAGGTAGCAATAGCCGTACCCGCTAAGGCAGCTACTTGACTGCTAGTTAAGGTGGAAGCTAAAAGTCCAATACCAGTAGTGGCTGTTACATATAAAACAGTGGCCGCCACCAAGGTCAATAAACTACCAGTAAATGGCACTTTAAATAAGGTGAGTGCCAAAATAAACTGCAGCACAAAGCCCACCAATGCCAGCCCTATATAAGGTAATTGTTTACCTAACAAAAACTCCAACTTAGTCACCGGTGTGGTGTAAAGATTCATAATGGAGCCAAGTTCTTTTTCCCGCACCACCCCTAACGCCATCAGCATAGAAGGAATAAACACCAACATCATGGGAATGACCGCTGGCACCATAGATACCAAACTACGCAGCTCTGGATTATAGCGGAAACGCACTTCTCCTACGCTGGGCATCTGTGGCCTGGCTCCAGTCTTTTCTAGCACCCAGTTTGACATAGTGGCATTGTGCAGAGCTTGGGTGTAGCTCTTAATGGTTTCCGCCCGCTGTGGCATAGCACCATCAATCCACATACCTATTTCAGGCTGCTTGCCTTTGTCTAAATCACGGCCAAACCCCGGCGGGATTTCTATGGCTAAAGATAGCGTACCCGCTCGCATACGCTCGTCTATATCAGCACTGCTAGTTAAAGGCGCTTGCTGTTCAAAATAACGCGAACCTTCGATTTCTAAAGCATAGCGTTGGCTAGCGGTGGTTTGGTCATAATCCAAAACAGCATAGGTGAGATTTTCTACATCCATATTAATGCCATAGCCCATCACTAGCATGAGCACCACACTACCAACCATGGCCATAAATAAACGTATGGGGTCACGGCGCAACTCTACAGCCTCACGGCTGCTATAGCTCCATAGGCGCTGCCAACTAAACCAACGGTGTTTCACACCTTTGGCTTGATTTTGTGCAGCAGGTGGGATGAATTCCGTATCGGTAGGCGCACCCTCATCGCCAATGGCTTCTTCTAAATAGCCAATAAAGGCATCTTCTAAGCTATCAGCACCGCGCTTTTCTACTAATTCTGCTGGTGTGCCGGTGTCTAAAACGATGCCAGCGTGCATCATAGACATACGATCACAACGCTCAGCTTCGTTCATGAAATGGGTGGAGATAAAAAGCGTGACGCCATCATTACGCGATAGATCTACCATTAACTGCCAAAAGGTATCGCGTGCTACTGGGTCTACGCCAGAGGTGGGTTCATCTAAAATCAATACATCTGGCTTATGGAGTACAGCTACCGCCAGTTGTAAGCGCTGACGTATGCCTAAAGGTAAGCTGTCAGGCAACGTATCCAGTACACTTTCTAACTCAAAGCGTTTGGCAAGTTCCACTACTCGTGGCTCACGCTTCGCCAAAGGCAAATAAAATAACTCTGCATGCAGCATGAGGTTTTGACGTACCGTCAATTCAGCATACAGCGAAAAATTTTGTGACATATAACCTACACGGCGACGCGTGGCTAAATCATTGGCATCTATAGGCTGGCCTAGTAAAGTGGCTGTGCCTTCTGATGGGGGTAGCAATCCCGTCAACATTTTCATTGTAGTGGACTTACCACAACCGTTGGAGCCTAAAAAACCAAAAATCTCCCCCCGCTTCACTCTGAGATTCACATCACTAACGGCCACAAAATCACCGAACTTTTTGGTAAGACCGTGTGATTCAATCACCACTTCATCACTTTCGGGTAAGGGTGGAATAATTAACTCTTCATGCCCTTGACGCTTAGATTCAGGCAACAACGATAAGAAGGCACTTTCTAAATTGTTTTTACCAGTGCGCTCTAAGAGCTCATCGGGCGTACCCGTGGCTAATACCTTGCCCTCATCTACCGCCACCAGCCAATCGAAGCCTTGGGCCTCATCCATATACGCCGTAGCCACTAGCACGGACATATGTGGTCTGCGCTCACGAATACGCTCAATCAACTCCCAAAACTGCCTACGGGCCAACGGATCAACGCCCGTAGTGGGCTCATCAAGGATTAATAAGTCGGGATCATGAATGAGCGCACAACAAAGCCCCAGCTTTTGCTTCATGCCGCCTGAGAGCTTTTGTGCCGGCCTGTCCGCAAAATCGGTCATGCCGGTACTGGCTAACAGATCGTTAATGCGGGCTTGACGCTCGGCTTTACCTTGGCCAAATAAACGACCAAAAAAATCAATGTTTTCAAATACCGATAAAGTGGGATATAGATTTTTACCTAAACCTTGCGGCATATAGGCAATTTGCACACAGGCGGCATTACGGTGTTTAGCGCTACTCATATCTCCATCTAAGACGGTGAGTTGGCCTTCCTGGAGTGCCCGCGCGCCCGACACTAAGCCTAACCACGTGGATTTACCCACGCCATCTGGTCCAATAAAACCAACGGTCTTACCCGCCGGTATGGCAAGTGTGACATTATCTGCCGCTAAAATCTCTCCGTAGCGATGCGTTACGCCTTCAAACTGCACCACCATTGTCTGATCTAGCTTTGCATTCATGGCAATTTAACTTGTAAGTTTTCGGGCCATTCACTATCGGCTGACAGTTTAATATACGCAACACCCGGCACGCCGGTTTTCACTTGTTCCATGTGCTTCTCTAAAAGTTCAGGGTCAATACGTACCTTCACTCTAAAGGTAAGTTTTTGCCTTTCATCTTGGGTCTCTACCATTTTGGGAGTGAACTGCGCCACGCTAGACACATAAGACACCTCGGCAGGAATCACGTATTGCGGGACGGCATCAATAATAACGCGAGCCTCTTCACCAATAGCCACGCGCCCCACTACCGTTTCAGGCAGGAAAATCGTCATGTACACATCGCCCACATCAACCAGGCTCAATACCTTACCGCCATTGCCCACCACCTCTCCGGGCTGAGCTACACGGTATTGCACTCTGCCAGCACGCGGTGCCCGTAAATCACTGTCGTTAAGCTCACTTTGAATATTCGCTACCGCCGCTTCTGCCGCTAGGATGCTAGCTTCGGCTTGAGCCACTTGCGATTTAGCGGCTTGTATACCAGCCTGTACCGCCGCTTGCTGCGCTTCGGCTACCGCTACCATCGCTCTGGCATTGCGGTATTGCGCCATATCGTTATCCGCTTGCTGCGCTGACATAGCGCGCTGCTTTAATAAAGCCTGTGAGCGCTCTTGAGTTTTGCGAGCTAAATCTAGCTCTGTTTTACGTTGACCTAAAGTGGCTTCAGCCATGGCTTGGTCTGCTTCACGCTGCGCTACCAAGGCAATGGCAGAGTCTTTGGCGCTACGTGCACGTGCCAATTCAGCCTCACTTTGCGCTAAATTTGCCTGCAAAGACTCCACATCCATGTGGGCTACCACTTGGCCGGCCTCAACAAAATCCCCTTCATTAACCAAAATATCTTTAATGCGCCCTGCTATTTTTGCAGACACATCCACTTCAGTGGCTTCAATACGGCCATTGCTATATGCAAAGTCTTCGTTGAGTTCAGGCTGCATTTGCTGCCATACCACATAGCCAATGACGGCAATTACCACTACCACAACGGCAATGAGGGTATTTCTTTTGGTTGATCCACTCACAATGTCATTCCTTTATTAACTTCATTATCATTAGTCACATTCATGCCTTCAGCTGCGCTAGCACCGCCCCCTAAAGCACGGTACAAACCCACCATATTACTGAGGCGAGCTTGTTGGAGCTGAAGCAGCATTTGTTCAGCACTAAATAAAGATCGCTGGGCGTCTAATACATCTAAGTATTCGGAGGAGCCTTGCTCATAACGTAAATTAGCTAAGCGCGCTCGGTCTTTTTCTGATGCCACTAAATCAGCCTGCTGCTTTTCTTGTTCGGCCAACCAATGATGCGCCGCCAAAGCATCAGCCACTTCTTTGAAGGCACCGCGTATAGCCGACTCATAATCTGCCACCGCGATATGCTTACGCGCTTCGGCTAAAGCTAGGTTGGACTCGCGTGCGCCCCCATCAAATATAGGCAAAGAAATTTGCGGCATAAAGCTCCAAGCTCCACTACCGCCTCTAAAAAGTCCATCTAAATCCGCACTAGCGGTGCCGGCAAAACCGGTGAGTGTAATTCTCGGGAAAAAAGCGGCGCGGGCAGCATCTACATTAGCGCGTGCTGCCACCAACGCTTGCTCAGCCGCCCGTATGTCTGGACGCTGCAACAACACGCTAGAAGGCAGCTGTGCCGGTATAACTCGATCTAAACGCTGCTCAGCAAGACGCGTGCTTTCGTTAGCCTCTACAGGCTCGCTTTGACCAGTTAACTGTTGAATCAATGCAGTATTTTGTGCCTTTTCACGTTCTAAGCTTGCTAACTCACTACGCGCTGCCAACAATAAACTTTGTACTGAACGTAAATCTAAATCTGACGCACTGCCTACATCTACCCGCGCTTGCATAATACGTTGCGACTCCGTGCGCGTAGCTACGGTTTTACGGGCTAGCTCAATACGTTCTGCTAAAGCAATACCCTCTAAGTAAGCATTGGCCGTCATCGCAATTAAGCTGATCTCAAAAGATTGGCGAGCTTGCTCAGTAGCTAAGTACTGCGCAAGTGCAGCAGCACTTAAACTACTCACTCGCCCCCAAAAATCCAGTTCAAAAGCACTCACTCCTAAGCCGGCTTGGTATTGCCCCCTAGTAGTAGCCTCTTGAGTCACAGATAAATCACCCGGCACGCGGCCCCGCTCACCTTCGGCCTGCGCTCCTAATTGCGGTAAGCGCTCCGATTCACGTATGCCATATACTGCACGCGCCTCAGCCACTCTGGCTGTAGCGGCTTTAAGATCGCTATTGAAAACCAAGGCGCTTTGAATTAATGTTTGTAAAGCTGGATCCGTAAAAAACTGCTGCCATGTCTCAGATGCATCAAGCAAAGGAGCACTTTTTGCAGTCGTAGACATAGTAGTTGATACTGCAGGTAGCTGGTCTGGGATGCCAACATCCATGTTTTCAGGCTGTGGAGGCGGTGCCACACAAGCGCTTAAAAGCACTGCAGACACCGATATAGCCCAAACACGCGGAGCAGATATTTTCACAATATTATTCCTTTTAATTCAGCAAAAACTCATGCTTATACAGTAAGCATAACAAAAAAAAACCTATGCCCAACTCAAAAAACCAAGATAAGCCAAAGATGCACACCAGACAAAGCATCAACAAAATCCAGCATTGGTACAGCAAACTTCCTTTGCACTGGCTCTTAGCTGTATTGGTTGCTATACATGGCATTATTTTACTTAAAGCAGCCTTACCCGCAGTCTATAGCTTATTGAAAACGCCTTCTACTAGCTGGCTGGACGTCAAAGACATACATGATTTATTAGATTCCATTTTTCTTGAGGTGCTTTTTGCTCTCATGATAGGTGCTGGATTAGTGGTCACCGCCATCGGTTTAGCACTACGGGCGCGTACGGCTTGGTTTATGAGTTTATTTCTATTACTCAGCAACCTAGCTTATGATTTGCTTTATGGAGCCGGCTTAGCCAGTGAAAAAAGCATCAATAGCTATCTACTTCTCCTAATTTTCTTGTTAGTACTGTATGGCAGACGCTTTAATCAAGCCAGTGTTATTTCTGGCTCCTTATTTGCCGCCCTTGGGGTGTCTTTGCTACTCACATACTCTATGTTTGGCGCACTGTATTTTGGGAAAGATTTTTCACCTCCCATCACGAATATTACCGAGGCGTTTTATTTTTCTATAGTAGCTATGTCTACCGTAGGCTTTGGCGACATTGTACCGCGCTCGGCCAACAGCCAGCTTTTCACCACGTCTATTATTATTTTAGGTATTACCCTTTTTGCGACGTCTATGAGCGCTGTAGTAGGGCCTATTTTACAAGGCCGTATTCAACATATTATGCAAAGTAAACATAAAAAAATCATGAAAAAAAATCATATTATTATCGTAGGCGTAACCCCCTTAGCACACAGTGTATACGCCGTGTTACGTAAAGCTGGTCGTGATGTAGTGGTAATAGTGCCACCTGATGCCTCCCATGATTACCCCGCCGATACGGATACAATCATAGGAGATGCCACCGATTCTGATGTACTCGCTCAAGCCAATGCGACACATGCCAATTATGTCTTAGCTTTACGAAGTGATGATGCAGAAAATGCCTTTATTGTGTTAGCTGCACGTGAGGCCGGTGGTGCACAAACGCGTACCGTAGCTTTAGTGAATGCGCCTATACACTTAAACAAAATCAAACAGGTGAATCCGGATGTGATTTTATCTTTGCAATCATTAGGGGCAGAAATTCTAGCACGCTTAGTTACTGGGGAACCCATTACCGATGCGCTGATATCCCAATTATTATTCCCGCTAGATAATAAAACTAGTACTCAAACAAATGAACAAAAATGAAAAATAACAGTAAAAACAAACATTGACATCCTCCTCGCCCTAAAGGACAAGGATTCCTACGGCGTTCAAGCGACCATCGCCTGACTCGCTTCGGTGGGTTCTTGGCCCGACGCCCCTAACTGCGGGCGAAGTGTCTGCACAAGCTAACTGGGCGTGTCCCGCCCTTAACACATTGATTGCGCCGACTAAATCGGCGTTTTCCTCGAAGCCACAGCCCACACACTGGAACCGCGCTTGGCTGCGCCGATTTTCTTTGGCGACATGGCCACAGCAGGGGCAAGTCCGGCTGGTGTTTCTGGGGGGAACGGCAAGGAGTTCCCCGCCCAACCACGCCAGTTTGTAGTCTAGCTGACGCCGAAACTCGAACCATCCTTGATCAAGGATGGCTTTATTCAGGCCGGATTTGGCCTTTACGTTTTTTCCCGGTGTTACGGTGGTGCCTGAAGCTGACTTGGACATATTCCGAACCGACAAATCCTCGATACACACGATCGCGTGGTTTTGGCTGATGGTGGCCGTGGCTTTGTGCAGGTAGTCGCGTCGGGCATTGCCGATACGGGCATGGATTTTCTGGACGGAGGCCTTCGCCTTTTTCCAGTTGTTACTGAATTTCTGTTTTCGGCTCAGCGCTCGCTGCGCCTTTGCCAAGGCTTTCTCTTGGCGTCTAAAGCGATTGAGCGGAGCGACATACGAGCCATCGCTCAGGGTGGCAAAACGGGCAATTCCCATATCGATACCCACGATG